>NZ_MUYZ01000529.1:0-2538 GCF_003013775.1 Micromonospora sp. MH33 | reverse complement strand
ACGCAGCCCAGCCACGGTTTTGATGCCCTCCGCCGACACCTTCGGAGTGTCCAACAATGAACGGTAGAAGGCGTTGGGCGCTTGTTCGGCCGCCGCGCGAGAAGTATCAAACACGTCGCGCACCCACGTGCCGAACTTCGCCTCGACATGGTACGCAGAACGCGCCAACCGCAGGGTCGCCGCTATTACCTCCTCATCGAAGCTCCGCGGCGCCACTTCCGGGTCGACCGCCGGAGTCGACATGTCCATTCCTGCGAACGGGTCCGCTCCTCCGAACGGGTCCGCCGCCCACCCCAGGTCCGCGAACTCCGGCTCCAGGCCAAGACCATACGGGTCGTAGTATTCCGCTGAATCGGACGGCTGCCCGCCCGCGTCAGAGTCGGTCGGGGGATGCCATTCCATCGCCGCCGGCCGGCCCGGCAGCGAACCCGAAACCCGCTCCGACGACCCGACGTCCGACCCGGACGACGCCGAATCCGACTCGGGCGACCCAACCGGCCGAGGCGCGACCGTAGGAGCCACATACGACGCAGCCGTCTCCCGGATCTGCTCAAGCTCCCAGACGGTGAACCCCGGCTCGTGCAGATGATCGTCACCGACCGTCCTGGACGTCCTGAGCAGATCACCCGGCGAACCATCATGCGGCACCCCGGCGAAATGCTTCAACTCATGCCCGTAGGCGCGGGACGGAAGATCCGCAAGCCAATGCAACTGGGTGATCCGACCCTCGGTGCCATCAGCGCTCACATAGACGTTGTGGCTGTCCTCCAAGTCACGGCCATACCGGCTGAGCCGAACCACCGTCTCCGCGCCCGGATCGAACACCACCGCCACCGCCTGCGACCCACCCCCCGGCCGCAACCGCTGCGGAACCGCGATCCGCTCCTCACCGACCAGCTCGTTGGTCCGCACCACCCACTGCTCAACCGCACGCAGCGTGCGCAGAATCGAATCCCGACCCACGTTCGCGTCGGGCTCCAACCGAAGACGGAACACCACGTCCCCCGACTCACCATGCTGCACCCAATGGTCGACGTGGACCCGAACCCCCGCGTCCTCCCCCGCCGTCTCCACCCGGAACGGACGCTCACCCCCCGGCGTCGGCACGAACTCCAGCGGCGCCCGACCCCGCCACGTGAACCGATCCGACTCCACCCGCGTCATCTCGCCCCACGAAGGCAAACCCTCCGCACTGCGATACGACACACGCCAACCACCATCAACCCACACCACCGACGGCTCCACACCAGCCGCCCACCCCGACGACGACCCGGCCTCCACGCCCACACCAGCCGAGAACGAACCCTCCCCCGGACCCCACTCGAACGCCGCCGGCCCCCCCGGCAACCCACCCCCGGTACGCCGACGCTTCGCGGCTGGCCCCGCTGCGGCGCGCTCCCTGCGCTTGGCGAGCATCTCCTTCCGTTTCTGAAGCTGCTCGATCAGCGCATCGGCCTCGGCGTCCGTCTTGCCCGTGTTGACAAGCCGGTAGGCATGCGTGGGCACCTCGACCACCGACGGATTGGCGCGCAGGTAGGCCTGCTTGGCTGCGTCGTCCAACGGCTTCAACGGCGCCTTGACCACCACGAAGACATTGCTGGCGTAATCCGGCCCGACCAGCCGCATTCCTACCCGCAGAGTGATCGCCGTCCCCGCAGACAGATCCACCTCCAACCCATCGACTGTCGCGCCCGCACCGCTGACCCTAATAGCGATGGGTTTGGGCATTCTGGTGTCTGTCCCCAAGGTGTCATCGAAAGAAACTTTCTCGGCGAGCGCCCACCGATCCGCCAGCTCCCAGAAGGAGTTTTTGCGCTGCAACTCGATGTCGTACGCGGTGGGGGCGGGATCGGTCAACCTTCGGTACAGGGCCTGCCTCTCGTTCCGCTCGTCCGGAATTTCCACGACCGCGAGGGGTTGACTATTAATGTCATACCCGACTTCGAGAACCACATCTTTCATGTCATCGGGGATATTGGCCCGTCCGATATAGACTCTCTTGGTGGCCCTGGCTTCGTCACCCTGCCTGAAGTTTAGATTCAAGGTCCCGAGGCTGTTCAATTTCGTCTTCATCCGGAAGGAATCACTGAACACCGGCTTGCGGAATTCCCACGCGTGGCCGGGTGCTCTTTTCCTCAGCTCGGCCAACTCACTGTCAGTAAACCTACGGTCGAATTCCCGGTAGATGAAACTCTCGGTGCCGTCGGCCGCGGTGTACAGGATTCTGGCAATACCGACGCCCTGCCCGTCGACGACCTTCCCGAAGTCGACAGAGACCATATCGCCGGGGGCGACAATTTGGCCGACATTCATGGCAATATCAGACTTGCCAGCTATCCCGAGCCTCAGTTGTGCGCGATATCTGGCATTCGTTTCTTCGCTGGCGGTTAGGCGGAGGGTGAATGAGGATACGAGTTCCGGACTATCGTCCTGCCAGCCGCTGTCTTCGTGGAGATTGTTAAGGTATCGACGATATTCTGAGATTTCCTGCGCCTGGCTGCGCAGGGAGACGGGCCGGCCGCCGCCCTCACGCCGGCC
>NZ_MUYZ01000528.1:0-2550 GCF_003013775.1 Micromonospora sp. MH33 | reverse complement strand
GGTCCGGCTCGGCGACGCCGGGGCGGCCTGCCGGGACACCCGGGCGGCCCGCTGCCCGGTCGCCGGGCACCCCTGCCTGAGCGGCGTCGACCCCGCCCGGGTGGTCGCCGCCGTCCGCCGGCTCGCCCCCGGCTGAATCCACCCGCCCCCGCCCCGCCGCCGACGAGGAGAGAGATGAACGTACTGCTCTGGCACGTGCACGGCTCCTGGACGACGTCGTTCGTGCACGGGAGACACCGGTACCTGGTGCCGGTCACCCCCGACCGCGGCCCGTACGGGCTGGGCCGGGCGCGCACCTACGCCTGGCCGGAGAACGCCGTCGAGGTGACCCCGGAAAAGCTGGGACGGACCGACGTCGACCTGGTGGTCCTGCAACGGCCCGAGGAACTGGAGCTGGCCGAACGGTGGCTGGGCCGCCGGCCCGGCCGGGACCTGCCGGCGATCTACGTCGAGCACAACACCCCCAAGGGCGACGTGCCGGACACCCGCCACCCGATGGCCGGCCGGGACGACCTGCTGCTCACCCACGTCACCCACTTCAACGAGCTGTTCTGGGACAACGGCGGCACCCGCACCGCGGTCGTCGAACACGGCATCGTGCCGCCGAAGGTGGAGTGGACCGGCGAGCTGGACCGGCTCGCCGTGGTCACCAACGAGCCGGTCCGCCGCTGGCGGGTCACCGGCACCGACCTGATGCCGCGCTTCGCCGCGGTCGCTCCGCTGGACGTCTTCGGCATGGGGGTGGCCGGCCTGCCCGAGCGGACCGGGCTGCCGGCCGATCGGCTGGCCGCCCACGAGGACCTGCCGCAGGAGCGGATGCACGCCGAGGTGGCCCGGCGGCGGGCGTACCTGCACCTGTGCCGCTGGACGTCGCTCGGGCTGAGCCTGATCGAGGCGATGACCATCGGCATGCCGGTGGTCGCGCTGGCCACCACCGAGGCCGTGGACGCCGTGCCGCCCGACGCGGGGGTGCTCTCCACCCGGGTGGACACCCTGGTCGAGGCGGCCCGCTGGCTCGCCGAGGACCGCGACGCGGCGTACCGGCTGGGGGCGCGGGCACGCGAGGTGACGAAGGAACGCTTCGGGCTCGACCGGTTCCTCGCCGACTGGGACCGGCTCATGGAGGAGGAGACATGCGCATCGCGATGATTTCGGAGCACGCCAGCCCACTCGCCGTCCTCGGCGAGGAGGACGCCGGCGGGCAGAACACCCACGTGGCGGAACTCGCCACCGCGCTGGTCGGCGAGGGGCACGACGTCCGCGTCTACACCCGTCGGGACTCCACCGCCCTGCCCGAGGCGGTGGCCACCGCGGACGGCTACCAGGTGTGCCACGTGCCGGCCGGCCCGGCGCACCGGGTGCCGAAGGACGAGCTGCTGCCGTACATGGGCGAGTTCGGCAGCTGGCTGGCCGACACCTGGCGGCGCGGTGGCTGGACCCCGGACGTGGCGCACGCGCACTTCTGGATGAGCGGGCTGGCCACGGTGCACGCCGGGCGGCGGACCGGGGTGCCCACGGTGCTGACGTACCACGCGCTCGGCACGGTCAAGCGCCGGCACCAGGGCGCGAAGGACACCAGTCCACCAGGGCGGATCGGCTACGAGCGGACGCTCGGCCGGGCCGTCGACCGGGTGATCGTGCAGTGCGAGGACGAGGTCGCCGAGCTGGTCCGGATGGGTGTGCCCCGGTCCCGGATGGCGCTGGTCCCGTCCGGCGTCAACCAGGCGGTGTTCCGTCCCGACGGCCCGGTCGCACCGCGCGACCCGGCCCGCCCCCGCATCCTGACCGTCGGCCGGATGGTCGAGCGCAAGGGCTTCCTGGAGGTGGTCCGGGCGCTGCCCGCGGTGCCGGACGCCGAGTGCGTGGTGGTCGGCGGCCCGCCGGCCGACCTGCTGGCCGCCGACTCGTTCGCCCGGCGGCTGTCCGCGCTGGCCGAGTCGTGCGGCGTGGCCGACCGGGTGAAGCTGGTCGGCGCGGTGCCGCGCGAGGAGATGGGTGCCTGGTACCGCTCGGCGGACGTGCTGGTCGCCGCCCCCTGGTACGAGCCGTTCGGGCTCACCCCTCTGGAGGGCATGGCCTGCGGGGCGCCGGTGGTCGGCACCAACGTCGGCGGCATCGCCGACACCGTCGTGGACGGGCTCACCGGTGACCTCGTGCCGCCCCGGGACCCCCGCGCGCTCGGCACCGCGCTGCGCCGGCTGCTGGCCGACAAGGTCCGGCGGTTCGCGTACGGCACAGCGGCGCTGGACCGGATCCGCAGCCGGTACTCCTGGAAGCGCTGCGCCGAACAGCTCGGCGCGGTCTACGCCACGCTGACCACGGCCTCCCGACCGGCGCCGGCGGTGGCCTGATGAGCCACCACGACACCCTCGACGCCCACCTGTCCGGCCTGGCCGCGGCGCTGCTGCCATACCGGCGGGAGGCCGAGCGGCTGGCCGGCTGGGGCACCGAGCTGGCCTGGACGCTGGCCCGGGGCGGGCGGCTGCTGGTCGCCGGCAACGGCGGCAGCGCCGCCGAGGCCCAGCACCTCACCGCCGAACTCGTCGGCAA
>NZ_MUYZ01000527.1:0-2560 GCF_003013775.1 Micromonospora sp. MH33 | reverse complement strand
TCGGCCGCGTCCGGCAGCGCCCCGCCCCGGGCCGGGTCGCCGTCGACGCTCACCTGCACCAGCACGTCCAGCGGCCGCTCGCGAGCGGCGGCCGCGGCGCCGTCCAGGGCCGCGGCCAGCCGCACGCTGTCGACCGACTGGACCACGTCGGCGTAGCGGACCACCGAACGGGCCTTGTTGCGCTGCAGCTGGCCGATGAAGTGCCAGCGCGGCGTGGCGCCGGCGGCAGCCGCCTCGGCGGCCTTCGGGGCCGCCTCCTGGTCGCGGTTCTCCCCCACGTCGGTCACCCCGAGCCCGGCCAGCGCGACCACGTCGGCGGCCGGGTACGTCTTGGTCACCGCGACCAGGGTGATCTCGCCCCGGTCCCGGCCGGCCGCCGCGCAGGCGTCGGCGATGCGGGCCCGGACCCGGGCGAGGCCAGCCGCGAGTTCGGCGCGACGGTCGGGTCGCACCGTGGTGGGTGAATCGGTCATCGGCGCGGCTCAGGACCCGTTCTTGAGGAAGTCCGGCACGTCGACGTCGTCGAAGAGCACCCGGCGCGGCGACTGCTGCGGGGCCGGCATGGTGGCCGGCGGGCTGACCGGAGCGTTCGCCTGGGTCTGCGGGTTCTGGTTGGTCTTGCGGGACGGCTCGACCGCCTTGTACGCCGGCGCGCCCCCGTCGAAGCCCGCCGCGATCACGGTCACCCGCACCTCGTCGCCGAGCGCGTCGTCGATGACCGCGCCGAAGATGATGTTGGCGTCCGGGTGGGCCGCGTCGGTGACCAGCTGGGCGGCGTCGTTGATCTCGAACAGGCCCAGGTCGGAGCCGCCTGCGATGGAGAGCAGCACGCCCCGCGCGCCGTCCATGCTCTGCTCCAGCAGCGGGCTGGAGATGGCCGCCTCGGCCGCCTCGACGGCGCGGTTCTCGCCGCGGGCGCTGCCGATGCCCATGAGCGCGCTGCCGGCGCCGCTCATCACGCTCTTCACGTCGGCGAAGTCCAGGTTGATCAGACCCGGCGTAGTGATCAGGTCGGTGATGCCCTGGACACCGGAGAGGAGCACCTGGTCCGCGGTGCGGAAGGCGTCCATCATGGAGATGTTCCGGTCGCCGAGCGCGAGCAGCCGGTCGTTCGGGATCACGATGAGCGTGTCGCACTGGTTGCGCAGCTCCTCGATGCCCGCCTCGGCCTGCACCTGGCGGCGCTTGCCCTCGAAGGAGAACGGGCGGGTGACCACGCCGATGGTGAGCGCGCCGAGCTTGCGGGCGATGTTCGCCACCACGGGCGCGCCGCCGGTGCCGGTGCCGCCGCCCTCGCCGCAGGTCACGAAGACCATGTCGGCGCCCTTGAGCACCTCCTCGATCTCGTCGCGGTGGTCCTCGGCGGCGTTCTTGCCGACGTCCGGATTGGCGCCGGCGCCCAGGCCGCGGGTCAGCTCCCGGCCGACGTCGAGCTTGACGTCGGCGTCGCTCATCAGCAGCGCCTGCGCATCGGTGTTGATCGCGATGAACTCGACGCCCTTGAGCCCAACCTCGATCATCCGGTTGACGGCGTTCACGCCGCCGCCCCCGATGCCGACGACCTTGATGACCGCCAGGTAGTTGTGCGGAGGTGTCATCTCCGGTCCTTTCCCTTCGAGATTGGCATGGGCCGACCCCACACGGCTTGGCCAGACCAGCGGCGGAGCATTTCCCAGCGATACCGACGGCTGAAACCCTCACCCTCTACTAGAGGCTTAGAGCTATGTCAACCACTGATCTCTTCGGGGCAACGTATGCGCCGCCGCGCGCTGAGCCAAGGACCCTTCCGGCGTGTCGCGGGCGGAGCGGGCGGGCTCACGTCCGCTGACCGGCGGATCACCGGAGGGTGACCACGTCCGGGGCGCTGACGTCGATCGTGTCGGCCTTCCGACCGAGCAGGGCGGTGGCCACCTTGGACTTGTCCGGGCTGCGGGTCGCGTCGCCCCAGACCACCTTCCGGTCGCCGCGCAGCAGCAGCGTGATCCGGGCCAGCCCGGCCACGTCCACGGCGACCAGTTCGGCGCGCAGCTTCGGGCTGAGCGCGGCGAGCACGTCCAGCCCGGCGCGGGTGCCCGGATCGTCGGGGGCCGGCCTGCCGACCTGGATGACCGGCAGCCCGCCGGGGGCCTGGTCCAGGTTCCGGAAGACCACACCGGCCCGGTCGACGACGACCCACCGGTCGCCCTGCGGCACCGCGGCCACCGGGGTCCGCTCCACCACCCGGATCACCAGGGCGCCCGGCCAGTCCCGCTCCACCGTGGCCCGCTCCACCGGGGCGAGCGCGCCGACCCGGCGGGCGGTCGCGGCCAGGTCCACCCGGGCCAGCGGAGCCTCGTCGGGCACGGCCGCGGCGTCGCGTACCTCGACCGGGGTGACCAGCTCGGCGCCGACCACCCGCACCTCCCGGACGCCGAACAGCCCGGTGCCCAGCACGGTCCAGGCGACCAGCCCGGCGACGGCCAGCACGGCGACGGTGACCGCCCAGGGCAGCGCCGCGCGCATCCGCCGCTGCCGGGCCCGGGCCATGAAACGCCGGGTGGACGGGGGTACGGCGTCCGCG
>NZ_MUYZ01000526.1:0-2580 GCF_003013775.1 Micromonospora sp. MH33 | reverse complement strand
CGGTGGTCGAACGTCGACCGCGTCGTGGCCAGCGACCAGGCCACCGTCGCCGGATCCAGCCCCTCGTGCTCGCGGACCTGCCGCGCGAGCCGTTCCGCCAGGCCGGCCAGCGCCGTGGTCGAGCGCGCCGACAGCGGCCACAGCACCGCACCCGTTCCGACCAGCCCGGCGGCAGGTCGCTCCGGGGCGTCCTCGACGGGCCGGGCGGGCTCGGGCTCCGCCGGCTGCTCGATGATGACGTGCGCGTTGGTGCCGGAGATGCCGAACGACGACACGGCCGCCCGGCGCGGCCGGTCCACCGCCGGCCAGGGCTGCTGCTCGGTGGCGAGCGTGACGGCCCCGGCCGTCCAGTCGATGTGCGGGGACGGCTCGTCCACGTGCAGGGTCGCCGGCACGATCCCGTGCCGCATGGCCTGCACCATCTTGATCACTCCGGCCACGCCGGCGGCGGCCTGCGCGTGCCCCATGTTCGACTTGATCGAGCCCAGCAGCAGCGGTTCGGTCCGGTCCTGCCCGTACGTGGCCAGCAGCGCCTGCGCCTCGATCGGGTCACCGAGCGTCGTGCCGGTGCCGTGCGCCTCCACCACGTCCACCTCGGCCGCGGACAGCCGCGCCGACGCCAGGGCCTGCCGGATCACCCGCTGCTGCGACGGACCATTCGGCGCGGTCAACCCGTTCGACGCACCATCCTGGTTGACCGCCGAGCCGCGGATCACGGCGAGGACGCGACGGCCGTTACGCCGCGCGTCGGACAGCCGCTCGACCAGCAGCATCCCGACGCCCTCCGACCAGCCGGTGCCGTCCGCGGCGGCGGCGAACGACTTGCACCGCCCGTCGGCGGCCAGGCCGCCCTGCCGGGAGAACTCGGCGAAGGTGTCCGGGGTGGCCATCACCGCGACGCCACCGGCGATGGCCAGGTCGCACTCGCCCCGGCGCAGCGCCTCACCGGCCAGGTGCAGGGCGACCAGCGACGACGAGCAGGCGGTGTCGACGGTCACCGCCGGGCCCTCCAGCCCGAGGGTGTACGCCACCCGGCCGGAGATGACGCTGTGCGCCCCGCCGGTCATCAGGTAGCCCTCGGTGCCCTCCGGCACCTCGGTGAGCCCGGTCCCGTACCCGGAGGTGGAGGCGCCGACGAACACCCCGGTGCGGCTGCCGTTGAGGCTGGTGGGGTCGACGCCGGCCCGCTCCAGGACCTCCCACGAGGCTTCCAGGGTGAGCCGCTGCTGCGGGTCCATGGCCAGCGCCTCGCGGGGCGAGATGCCGAAGAACGCCGGGTCGAAGCCGGTCACGTCGTGGAGGAAGCCGCCGGCCGGGGTGTAGCCGCTGTCCGGGGCGGGGGTGTCCCAGCCCCGGTCGGTGGGGAAGTCGCCGATCGCGTCGACGCCCTCGGCGACGAGCCGCCACAGCTCCTCCGGGCCTCGTACGTCGCCGGGGTAGCGGCAGGCCATGCCGACCACCGCGATCGGCTCGTCGGCGCCGGTGGCGACGGCCACGGCGGCCGGTACGGCACGGTCCCCGCCGAACGCCGTCTCCCGCAGGTGCCCGGCCAGCTCGGCCGGGGTGGGGTGGTCGAAGACCAGGGTGGCCGGCAGCCGCAGCCCGGTGACCTCGTTGAGCCGGGTGCGGAAGTCCACGGCGGTGAGCGAGTCGAAGCCGAGGTCCTTGAAGGGCCGGCCCCGCAGGTCGTCCGGGGTGGCGTGGCCGAGGACTCGCGCGGTCTGCTCGTTGACCAGCCGGAGCAGTTCCCGCTCCTGCTCGGCCTCGGGCAGGTCGGCCAGGTGGCGCAGCGCCTCGGCGACGCCGGTCGGCGCGGCGGCGCTCTCCGCCTCGGCCTCGGCCAGCGCCCGCACCTGCGCCAGTTCGGAGAGGAACGGGCTGGGCCGGCTGAGGGTGAACGCCGGGTGGAACCGGCTCCAGTCGACGTCGGCGACGGTGACGCAGGGTGTGGGCCGGTCCATCGCCCGGTCCAGGGCGACCAGGGCGCGCTGCGGGTCGATGGTGGGCAGGCCCATCCGGTGCAACTGCTCGGTGGCGGCGTTCTCGGCGGCCATGCCGTCGGCGCCGCCCCACGCCGTCCAGGCCACGGCGGTGGCGGCCAGGCCCCGGTCGCGGCGGTGAACGGCGAGCGCGTCGAGCAGGGAGTTGCCGGCGCCGTACGCGCACTGGCCCGCGCTGCCCCACACCCCGGAGATGGAGGAGAACATCAGGAACGCCCTGAGCGGCCGGTCGGCGAGGCACTCGTCGAGGTGCAGCGCGCCGAGCACCTTGCCGGCGACGACCCGGGAGAACTCGTCGAGGGTGGTGCCGGTCAGCGGAGTGAGCTGGTCGGTGCCGGCGGCGTGCACCACCACGGTCAGGTCGGGCAGCGAGTCCAGCAGCGCCGCGACGGCCTGCCGGTCGGTCATGTCGCAGGCGGCGGCGGTGACCCGCCCGTCGGCGCCGTGCTCGGCCAGGAGCCCGGCCAGGCCGGGGGTGGCGGCGCCGCGCCGGCCGACCAGGACGACGCGCCGGGCGCCCCGGTCCAGCAGCCACCGGGTGACGTGGCCGCCGAGCGCACCCGTACCGCCGGTGACCAGG
>NZ_MUYZ01000525.1:0-2587 GCF_003013775.1 Micromonospora sp. MH33 | reverse complement strand
CCCGCCGGACGCCACCGGCTGGCGGCCCGCCGGCACCGTCCTGGTCACCGGCGGCCTCGGCTCGCTCGGCGCGCACGTGGCCCGGTGGCTGGCCCGCGACGGTGCCGCCCACCTGGTGCTGACCAGCCGGCAGGGCCCGTCCGCGCCCGGTGCGACGGAGCTGACGGCGGAGCTGACCGCCCTCGGCGCGATGGTCACCGTGGCGGCCTGCGACGTGGCCGACCGCGAATCGCTGCGCTCCCTGGTCGACGGGCTCGCCGGGCAGGGCGTCCGGATCGACGCGGTCGTCCACGCCGCCGGGGTCGCCCACGCCGGCCCGCTCGCCGAGACCGACCTGGCCGGGCTCGCCGACGGCCTGCACGCCAAGGTGGCCGGCGCGGTCAACCTCGACGCGACCTTCGGCGGCGACGTGGCCGCCTTCGTGCTCTTCTCCTCCGGTGCGGGGGTCTGGGGCGGCGGCCTCCAGGGCGGCTACGCCGCCGGCAACGCCTTCCTCGACGCCCTCGCCGAGGACCGGCGCCGGCGTGGTCTCGCCGCCACCGCCGTGGCCTGGGGCGCCTGGGACGGCGGCGGCATGATGGAGACCGAGGGCGCCGCCGACCAGATGTTCCGCTCCGGCGTGCGGCCGATGCGCCCCGAGCTGGCCGTCGCCGTGCTCGCCCAGGCCCTCGCCCACGACGAGGTCACCCTCGCCGTGGCCGACATCGCCTGGGACCGGTTCCACCAGACCTACGCGCTGACCCGCCCCCGGCCGCTCATCGAGGACATCCCCGAGGTCGCCCGTCTCCTCGCCACCACGCGAGCCGGCGACGACGAGCCGGCCGAGGCGTCCCCGCTGCGCGGCCGGCTCGCCGGCCTGGCCGGGCCGGAACGCCGCCGCGCCCTGCTGGAGCTGGTCCGGGTGCACGCCGCGGCCGTGCTCGGACACGCCTCCGCCGAGGCGGTCGGCGCGGACCGACCGTTCCGCGACATCGGGTTCGACTCGCTCAGCGCCGTGGAGATGCGCAACCGGCTCGGCGAGGCCGTCGGGCTGCGGCTGCCCGCGACGCTGGTCTTCGACCGGCCCACTCCGGCACTGCTCGCCGGCTGGCTGGCCGACCGCATCCTCGGCGTCACCGAGCAGGCGCCGGTGCCCACCCGGGCCGTCGCCGCCCTGGACGAGCCGATCGCCATCGTCGCCATGAGCTGCCGCTACCCGGGCGGGGTGGCCAGCCCGGAGGAACTGTGGCGGCTGGTCGCCGAGGGCCGGGACGCCATCGGCCCGTTCCCCGCCGACCGGGGCTGGGACCTCGACGCCATCTACCACCCCGACCCCGACGCCCCCGGCACCTCGTACGCCCGGGAGGGCGGCTTCGTGCCGGACGTCGGCGGGTTCGACGCCGGGCTGTTCGGCATCTCGCCCCGCGAGGCGCTCGTGATGGACCCGCAGCAGCGGCTGCTGCTGGAGACGGGGTGGGAGCTGTTCGAACGGGCCGGCATCGCCCCCGCCGACATGCGGGAGACCAGCACCGGCGTCTTCGTCGGCACCAACGGGCAGGACTACGCCACCCTGCTGATGGCCGCCCGCGCCGAGACCGAGGGCTACCAGGCCACCGGGAACGCCGCGGCCGTGGTCTCCGGCCGGCTCTCGTACACCTTCGGGCTCCAGGGGCCCGCGGTCACCGTGGACACGGCCTGCTCCTCGTCGCTGGTCGCGCTGCACCTCGCCGCGCAGGCGCTACGGGCCGGGGAGTGCGACCTGGCGGTCGCGGGCGGCGTGACCGTGATGGCCACTCCCGGGCCGTTCCTGGAGTTCGCCCGGCAGCGTGGGCTCGCCGCCGACGGGCGGTGCAAGTCGTTCGCCGGGGCCGCCGACGGCACCGGCTGGGGCGAGGGCGCGGGCCTGGTGCTCCTGCAGCGCCTCTCCGATGCCCGGCGGGACGGCCGGCGGGTCCTCGCCGTGATCCGCGGCTCGGCGACCAACCAGGACGGCGCGTCCAACGGCCTCACCGCCCCGAACGGCCCGGCCCAGCAGCGGGTCATCCGGCAGGCGCTGGCCAACGCCGGGCTCACCCCGGCCGACGTGGACGTCGTCGACGGGCACGGCACCGGCACCCGCCTCGGCGACCCGATCGAGGCGCAGGCCCTGCTCGCCACGTACGGGCAGGACCGCCCCGCCGACCGGCCGCTCTGGCTCGGCTCGGTCAAGTCCAACATCGGCCACACCCAGGCCGCGGCCGGCGTGTCCGGCGTGATCAAGATGGTGCTGGCGCTCCAGCACGACCTGCTCCCGCCCACCCTGCACGTCGACGAGCCCACCCCGCACGTCGACTGGTCCGACGGCGGCGTCGCGCTGCTCACCGAGGCCCGGCCGTGGCCCGAGCTGGACCGGCCGCGCCGGGCGGCGGTGTCGGCGTTCGGCGTGAGCGGCACCAACGCCCACGTCGTCCTCGAAGCGGCCCCGCCCACCGAGGACGCCGCGCCGGAACGCGACCCCGTACCGGATCGCGACGCCGTACCGCGGCCGGCGCCGCCGCTGCTGCCCTGGGCGGTGTCCGGCGCCGACGAGGAGGGGCTGCGCGCCCAGGCGGCCCGGCTCGCCGACTGG
>NZ_MUYZ01000524.1:0-2595 GCF_003013775.1 Micromonospora sp. MH33 | reverse complement strand
CGGCGACCGCCGGCGCGAGCAGGTCCGACACCACCGCGACGACGGCCGCCGGCCCGTACGTCCAGCCGATCCCGGTGTGCCCGTCGGCGCCGGCCCGGACCAGCACCAGCGTGGTGCCGCTCCAGGGCAGGGTGCCGTCGCCCTCGGGAGCGTCGGTGGGGACCCGGTACGCCTCGGCGGTGAGGTGGATCCGGGTCACCGGCTCCTCCGGCGGACCAGCGCGGCCGCCGGGGCGAGCAGGGCGGCCGCCACCAGAGCGGCCGCTGCCCAGCGGGCGGTCGCCGAGGGCGGTCGTGGCCGGTCGCTCCAGCTCTGTTCCGGGCGGCGGGGCACGGTGTCGTGGTGCAGGCCGGCGCGCAGCAGCTCGGCCAGGTGGATCGCCGAGCGGCCCGCGGAGGCGCCCTGCTCGACCTGGGTACGGCAGCTGAACCCGTCGGCGAGGATGACATCGGTCTCGGCGGCGTCCCGGACGGCCGGCAGCAGCACCCGCTCCGCGCAGGCGTCGGAGACCTCGTAGTGGCCCTGCTCGAAGCCGAAGTTGCCGGCCAGTCCGCAGCAGCCGGAGTCCAGGACCTGCGCGTCGACGCCGGCCGCGGACAGGACGGCCAGGTCGGGGGCGGTGCCGAGGATCGCGTGGTGGTGGCAGTGGGTCTGGATCAGGGTGTGCGCGTCGATGCGGGGCGGCTGCCAGCCGGGGCTGTGGTCGTGCAGCAGTTCCGCGAGGGTGACGGTCTGTTCCCGTAGGCGGGTGACGTCGTCGTCGGCCGGGAACAGCTCGTGCGCGTCGCTGCGGAATACCGCCGTGCAGCTGGGTTCCAGCCCGACGATCGGGGTGCCGGTCCGCAGGTACGGACGCAGCACGTCCACCGTGCGGCGCAGCACCCGCTTGGCGACGCCGAGCTGCCCCGTGGAGATCCAGGTCAACCCGCAGCACACCGGCCGGTCCGGCACCCGTACCCGCCAGCCGGCCGCCTCCAGCACCTCCACCGCCGCGCGGGCGATGCCCGGGTGGAAGTGGTTGGTGAAGGTGTCCGGCCAGAGCAGCACGTCGCCCCGGGACCCGTCGCCGCCGGGCGTCCGGCCGGCGAACCAACGCTGGAAGGATTCGCGCGCGAAGAGGGGGATGTCGCGTCGCTGGTCGATTCCGCCGAGGGTCTTGGCCAGGCGGCTGAGCCCGGGTGCGTGGGCCAGCGCGTTGACCGTGCGGGGCAGGCGTGCGGCGGCGGTGGCCACCAGCGGCAGCCAACCCATCGAGTAGTGCTGGCGGGGACGCAGCCGGCCGGCGTAGTGGTGGGACAGGAACTCGGCCTTGTAGGTGGCCATGTCCACGTTCACCGGGCAGTCCGCCTTGCAGCCCTTGCACGCCAGGCACAGGTCGAGCGCGTCCCGCACCGCCTCGGAACGCCAGCCGTCGCCGATCGTGCCGCCCCTGGCGGTCCCGTCGAGCATCTCGAACAACAGGCGGGACCGGCCGCGGGTGGAGTGCTCCTCCTCGCGGGTGACCATGTAGGAGGGGCACATCACGCCCCCCTCGTGGCGACGGCACTTGCCGACGCCCACGCAGCGCAGCACCGCCTCGCCGAAACTGCCGCCGTCGTTCGGATAGCGAAACACCGTCGGCACGTCGCCGTGGTCGTAGTCCACGCCCAGCCGCAGGTGGCTGTCCAGCCGGTACGGCGGCACCACCTTGCCGGGATTCATCCGATCATCGGGGTCGAAGATGGCCTTGAACTGCCCGAACGCCCTCATCAGCCGGTCGCCGAACATCCTGGGCAGCAGCTCGCCGCGGGCCTGCCCGTCGCCGTGCTCGCCGGAGAACGAGCCGCCGTAGGAGGCGACCAGGTCGGCGGCCCGCTCCAGGAAGGCCCGGAACTGGCGGACCCCGCCGGCGGTGCGCAGCCGGAACGGGATGCGGCTGTGCACGCAGCCCTGGCCGAAGTGCCCGTAGACCGAGGCCTTCTCGAAGCCGAACTCCCGGTAGAGCTGGTCGAGGTCGCGCAGGTAGTCGCCGAGCTTGTCCGGTGCGACGGCGGCGTCCTCCCAACCCGGCCCGCTGTTCTGGTAGTCCGGCACGTGCGCGGTGGCGCCCAGCGCCGCGTCGCGCACCTCCCACATCCGCTGCTCGTCGACCGGGTCGGTGAACCGGTGCACGGTCGGCCCGCCGTCGCGGCGTACGTCGGCGACGAGCCGGTCGGCGGCCTCCCTGACCGCCTCGGGCGTGTCGGCGCCGAGCTGGACCATCAGCCAGGCGCCGCCGTCGGGCAGCTCGTGCAGCGCCTCCGGGTGCAGGCGCTTGTGCCGCTCGAAGTTGATCAGCTTGTCGTCGATGCCTTCCAGCGCGACGGGATCGTGCGCGAGGACGCGGGGCACGTCGTCTCCGGCGGCGGCGATGTCGTGGTAGCTGAGGAAGACCAGGGCGGACGCCTTCAGGACCGGGACCAGCCTGAGCCGGGCCCGGAGGATGGTGACCAGGGTGCCCTCGGAGCCGACCAGGGCCTGGGCGACGTGGAAGTTCTTTTCCGGCAAGAGGCTGTCGAGGTTGTAGCCGGAGACCCGGCGCGGGATGTCCGGGTACCGGGTGCGGATGTCCGCCAG
>NZ_MUYZ01000523.1:0-2626 GCF_003013775.1 Micromonospora sp. MH33 | reverse complement strand
GGCGATCCGGCACGGCTGCCCCCAGCGGGCGCGGCGGCCGAACCGGCGGACGCCGCGACGCGGTCGGCCAGCTCGGCGGCGGCCGGCCCCCACAGGTCGTCGAGGGGCACGCGCAGGTCGCGCAGCTCGTCGGCGGGTACCCCGAACACGGCGGGCCCGGTGCCCGGCGGGAGCCGCAGCCCGACCCACCGCTCCCCCGGCACGCTCACCGACAGGTGGGCCGTCCGGTCCGGCCCGGCAATGAGCAGCCCCGCCCGGCTGGACCAGAGCAGGTCCAGGCACCCGTCCGGCAGCACCCGCACCGCCGCTTCGCCGCGCGAGACGCTCGCCCACCGCACCGCCCCGGGGATCTCCGCCACCGCCCCCTCCCGGTACATGTCCCCACCCTGCCACGCCGTGGCCCGGTCCCCGCTCCGGATCTTGGCGAGTTACCGCTCCACACGAACGGAAACTCGCCAAGATCGGGCGGTCAGGCGCGGTGGTGCATGGCGAGGCGGAGCAGGGTGAAACGGAGGGCGGTCGCCGCGAGGTTGGCGCCGATCAGGACGGTCAGTTCCAGGGCGCGGGGCGGGGTGCCGGCGGTGGCGTGCAGCACCGCCAGGGAGCCGCTGGTCAGGGCCAGGCCGAGGGCGAAGGCGAGCAGGCCCTGAAGGTGGTGCCGGCCGGCGTGCCGGCGGCCGGTGACGCCGAAGGTGAGCCGCCGGTTGGCCGCCGTGTTGGCCACCGCCGTCACCAGCAGGGCCAGCAGGTTCGCCGGTTGCGCCCCGAGCGGGCCGCGGGCCAGCAGGAACAGCACCAGGTACGCGAGCGTGCTGCCCACCCCGACCACGGCGAACCGGGCGAGCTGCCGGGGCAGCCCGGCCGGCACCTGGGCCGGCGGCGCGTGCAACGGCGCCCGGCCGAGCTGGGCGCGCAGGTCGGCCAGGGGCAGCGCCCCGGTGACCAGGGCGCGGCCCAGCCGCCAGATGCCGCGCAGGTCGGCCATCGCCGTGGCCACGATGTCCACCCGGCTGTCCGGGTCGTCGACCCAGTCGACCGGCACCTCGTGGATCCGCAGCCCGGACCGCTGGGCCAGGACCAGCAGCTCGGTGTCGAAGAACCAGCCGGTGTCCTGCACCAGCGGCAGCAGCCCGGCCGCGACGTCGGCGCGGATCGCCTTGAACCCGCACTGCGCGTCGGAGAAGCGCACCGCGAGGGTGCCGCGCAGCAGCAGGTTGTAGCCGCGCGAGATCACCTCCCGCTTGGCGCCCCGGACCACCCGGCTGGTCCGCGCCAGCCGGGTGCCGATGGCCAGGTCCGAGTGGCCGGAGATGAGCGGGGCGACCAGCGGCAGCAGCGCCGCCAGGTCGGTGGAGAGGTCCACGTCCATGTACGCCAGCACCGGCGCCGGTGAGGCCGACCAGGCGGCCCGCAGCGCCCGGCCCCGCCCCTTGGCGTCCAGGTGCAGCACCCCCACCTCGGGCAGCTCGGCGGCGAGCGCCCCGGCCACCGCGAGGGTGCCGTCCACGCTGGCGTTGTCCGCCACGGTGATCCGGAACGGGTACGGGAAGTGCGCGGTGAGGTGCGCGTGCAGCCGCCGCACGCAGGGAGCGAGATCGATCTCCTCGTTGTGGACCGGTACCACCACGTCCAGCACCGCCGTGGGCGCCGTGGGCCGGGCCTGCACCGCGGCCCGCGGTTCGCTCGTGAAGGTCATCGCTCAGCCCTGCTTTCCGCTGCTCAGGTCGTACAAGGTCACGCCGTCGACGGTCTGCGCCGTGAAGTTCGCGGCGACCCAGCCGGAGATCTCGGCGGAGGCGTTGCTGCCGCCGTTGGCCCGGAACCCGCCGCCGCCGACGAAGTAGTGGATCCTGCCCTCGGTGACGTACCGCTGGAACTGGGCGAGGGTCGGGGACGGGTCGCTGCCGTTGAAGCCGCCGACCGGCATCACCGGTTCCCGGGTGGCGAGCTGGTAGCCGGAGGCGTTGTTCGAACCGACCGTCGCGGCGACCCAGGTGTAGTCGTCCGCGTCGGCCTCCAGCAGCGCCTTCAGCTCGGCGCTCGGCTCGCGGGCGTCGAGCAGCCCGCCCATGCCGCCGCCCGGCGCCCGGCCGTCACCGCCGGGGAACTGCCGGCTGCCGCCGCCCGGCATCCGGCCGGCGCCCGGGAACCCGCCGCGGCCGCCGGGGCCGAAGCCGCCCTGCACGAACGGGCCGGCACTGGGGATCGAGCCGGTGTGCGCGGTCGCCGCCGTCTGGAGCGAGTACGCCACCGGGCCGGCGAACGCCGCCGCCGCACCGAGCGCGAGCAGCACCGGGGCCACCCGCCGGGGCAGCCGGTCGGCGACGACCAGCAGCACGGCGGCGGCCAGGCCCACCACGAGCACGGCGGTACGCAGCCACGGGTACCACTCGGAGCTGCGGCCGAGCAGGTGCCAGGACCACCACGCGGTCACCGCCAGCGTGCCGGCCAGGATCACGGTCGCGGCGAACCCGCGCCGCCGGCCCGGAGCCAGCGGCCCACCCACCGGTACGGCCGAAGCGCTCGACGCGCTACCGGTGCCGGTCGCGGGCACCTGCGACGCGCCCGCGACCGGGTGACCCGGCACGCCGGCCGGGGACGGCTCCACCGCGCCGGGCACGGCGGC
>NZ_MUYZ01000522.1:0-2634 GCF_003013775.1 Micromonospora sp. MH33 | reverse complement strand
CGCACCTCGGCGGCGCCCGCCGGGCCCAGCGCCGGGTCGCCGACCAGTGCCCGCAGCCGCGCCAGCCCGGCCGGCCCGGCGTGCGCCCGGGCCAGCGCCAGCAATACGGTCGGCTTCCCCTCCCGCAGGTCGTCCAGATTGGACTTGCCGGTCACCGCCGGGTCGCCGAAGACGCCGAGCAGGTCGTCCCGGAGCTGGAAGGCGTCCCCGAGCGGGTCCCCGAACCCGGCCAGCGCCGCCACCACCTCCGGATCCGCCCCGGCCAGGGCGGCGCCGACCTGCACCGGACGGGTCACCGTGTAGCGGGCGGTCTTCAGCCGGACCACCGTGAGGGCACTCTCCACCGAGCCGTCACCGGCCGCGGCCACCACGTCGAGGTACTCCCCCGCGATCACCTCGGCCCGCATCCGGGCGAGCAGGACGTGGCCCCGGCGCAGCCGCTCGGTGTCCAGCCCGCAGCCGTGGAACATCTGCCCGGACCAGGCGGCACAGAGGTCGCCGCAGAGCAGGGCCGCCTGCCGGCCGTACGCCTCCGGGTCGCCGCGCCAGCCGGCCCGGGCGTGCCGGTCGGCGAAGACCCGGTGCACGGTGGGCCGGCCGCGCCGGCGGTCGCTGCGGTCCAGGATGTCGTCGTGGATCAACGCGAAGGCGTGGAACAGTTCCAGCGCCGCCGCGGCCACCACGATCGGGGTGCCGTCGGGGCCGCCGAAGCCCCGCCAGCCCCAGTAGCAGAACAGGGGCCGCAGGCGCTTGCCGCCAGCCAGGACGAACCGGCGGAGCACCTCGTGCACCTCTCCCGTACCGTCGTCCGGCCGACCCGGCCCACGCTCGCGCAGGAACGCGTCGAGCGCGGCATCGAAACGGTCCCGCAGCAGGGCCGGGTCGGTCGGTGCGACGGTCACGGTCATAGCGCCTCCCGGACCAGTCCGGCGAGCTGAAGCAGCAACGCCTTGACGTCGGTCGCGGCGACCCGGTCCCGGGCCGCGGTCGGGTCGGAGCAGAGCAGCACCGGCCCGTCGGCGGGGTCCGCGGGGAGCCGGCCGTGTGAGCCGCGGACGGCCCGGGCTCCGGCGTCCAGCCCCACCACGCTCATCAGGTAGCGCATCCCGAGCTTCTTGCGGGCCAGCGCGGCCACGGCGCGGCGCTTCGCCGCGCCCGGCGCGGCCGGGTCGAAGAAGAGTTCGGCCGGGTCGTAGCCGGGCTTGCGGTGGATCTCGACGAGCCGGGCGAAGTCGGGCGCCCGGGCGTCGTCCAGCCAGTAGTAGTAGGTGAACCAGGCGTCCGGCTCGGCCACCAGCACCAGCTCGCCGGAGCGCGGATGGTCCAGCCCGTACCCGGCCTGGCCGGCGGGGTCCAGCACCTCGGCCACCCCGGGCAGCGTCGAACAGAGCTTCGCCACCGCGGGCACGTCGGCCGGGTCCTTCACGTAGACGTGCGCCACCTGGTGGTCGGCGACCGCGAAGGCCCGCGAGGTCCACGGGTCCAGGTACTCCATGCCGGCCTGGGTGTAGACCCGCAGCAGCCCCTCGGCGCGCAGCAGCCGGTTGACGTCCACCGGCCGGGAGACGTCGGTGATGCCGTACTCGGAGAGCGCCACCACCGTGGCGTCCCGCTCCCGGGCGGCGTCGAGCAGCGGCGCGAGCACCGCGTCCAGCTCGGCCGCCGCGGCGGCGGCCCGCGGCGAGGACGGGCCGAAACGTTGCAGGTCGTAGTCGAGGTGCGGGACGTAGACCAGGGTCAGGTCGGGCGCGTGGTCGGCGAGGATCCGCTCGGCGGCCCGGCAGATCCACCGCGACGAGGGCATCCCGGCGCCCGGCCCCCAGTAGGTGAAGAGCGGGAAGGTGCCGAGCGCCTCGGTGAGCGTGTCGTGCAGCTCGGGCGGGTCGGTCCAGCAGTCGGGCTCCTTGCGCCCGTCGGCGTGATAGACCGGGCGCGGGGTGACCGTCCAGTCGACGTCGGCGCCCATGGCGTACCACCAGCAGACGTTGGCGACCCGGTAGCCGGGCTCGACCCGGCGCGCCGCCTGCCACAGCTTCTCCCCGCCGACCAGGGCGTTGTGCTGCCGCCAGAGCAGCACCTCGCCGAGGTCGCGGAAGTACCAGCCGTTGCCGACGATGCCGTGGCCCGCCGGAGTCTCGCCGGTGAGGAAGGTGGACTGCACCGAGCAGGTCACCGCCGGCAGCACGGTGCCCAGCTCGGCGGCGAAGCCGGCCTCGGCGACCGCGCGCAGCCGGGGCATGTGCGCCAGCAGCCGCGGGGTCAGCCCCACCACGTCGAGCACCACCAGCCGTCGGCTCATGAGGCGGCACCTTCCTTCGTTCGCGACTGCGGGGCTCGCAGAACCGGCGCACTCCTCGCGCTCACGGCCCCCGCGGTCGTGGCCAGGCCGAGGCCGACCAGCTCGTCGCGGGCGAAGGCCAGCTCGGCGGCGATGCCGGTGGCCAGCTCCGCGTCGGTGCGCGGCCGCCGCGCCGCCGGCAGCACCCCCCAGGTGTACGTCTCGACGTCGAGGTGGTCGCAGCCGGCGACCGGGCCGGCGTAGAGCGCGGCGAGGGCGGCCTTCAGCACCGGCACGGTGGAGCGCAACGGCGGTTCGGGCGGGGCGTGCAGCGGCACGTGGTAGTGCACCCGCCA
>NZ_MUYZ01000521.1:0-2647 GCF_003013775.1 Micromonospora sp. MH33 | reverse complement strand
GGCCCGCCGGCACCGCCCTGGTCACCGGCGGCACCGGGGCGCTGGGCGGGCAGATGGCCCGCTGGCTCGCCGCCAACGGCGCCGCCCACCTGGTCCTGCTCAGCCGGCGCGGCCGGCAGGCCGACGGGATCGCCGACCTGGAGGCCGAACTCACCGGCCTCGGCGCCCGGGTCACCGTGGCGGCCTGCGACGCCGCCGACCGGGACGCGCTCGCCGCCGTCCTCGCCGACCTGCCGGCCGAGCACCCCCTCACCACCGTCGTGCACACCGCCGCCGTGCTCGACGACTCCGTCATCGACGCGCTCACCCTCGACCAGATCGACCACGCGCTCGGCGCCAAGGTCACCGCCGCGGTCAACCTGCACGAGCTGACCCGCGACCACCCGCTCGACGCGTTCATCCTGTTCTCCGCGATGGCCGGCACCGTCGGCAGCTCCGGCGTCGGCAACTACGCCCCCGGCAACGCCTACCTCAACGCGCTCGCCGAGCACCGGCGCGGCCTCGGCCTGCCCGCCACCTCGATCGGCTGGGGGGCCTGGGGCGGCGGCGGGATGGCCGAGGGCGAGTTCGGCCGGCTGCTGCACCGCCACGGCGCGCCCGAGATGGACCCGCGGCTCGCCGTCGCCGCGCTGCACCAGGCCGTCGAGCACGACGAGACCCACCTGACCGTCTCCCACATCGCCTGGGACCGGTTCTACGTGGCGTTCACCGCCACCCGCCCCGGGCCGCTGATCGCCGAGATCCCCGAGGCGCAGCGCCTCGCCGCCACCAAGGGCGTCGCCGAGGCCGCCGGTGCCGACCAGGGCGGCCCCGCCGCGGCGTTCGCCCGGATGGGCGCCGCCGAGCGCCGGCAGGCGCTGCTCGACCTTGTCCGCGACCAGGCGGCCGCCGTCCTCGAGTACGCCGGCGGGCAGGCCGTCGACCCGCACCACGCGTTCCGGGACCTCGGCTTCGACTCGGTCACCGCCGTCGAGCTGCGCAACCGGCTCGCCACCGCCACCGGCCTGCGCCTGCCGGTGACCCTGGTCTTCGACTACCCGACCGCCGCGGTCCTCGCCCGCCACCTGCACGAGGAACTCGGCGGCGGTGCCGAGCGGGCCGCCGAGACCGGCCCCGTCACGCTCGGCGACGACGAGCCCGTCGCCATCGTCGCCATGTCCTGCCGGTTCCCGGGCGGCGTCACCGACCCCGAGAAGTTCTGGCAGCTGTTGCACGCCGGCCGGGACGCCGTCTCCGACCTGCCCGGCGACCGCGGCTGGGACATCGACCGGCTGTACGACCCCGACCCCTATTCCACCGGCACCTCCTACGTGCGCAGCGGCGCCTTCCTCTACGACGCCGCGGACTTCGACGCCGGCTTCTTCGGCATCTCGCCCCGGGAGGCGCTGGCGATGGACCCGCAGCAGCGGTTGCTGCTGGAGGCGTCGTGGGAGGCGATCGAGCGGGCAGGGGTTGACCCGGGGGTGTTGCGGGGTTCGCGAACAGGGGTGTTCGCGGGCACGAACGGCCAGGACTATGGGGCCCTGTTGATGGCGTCCGCGGCTGAGCTGGAGGGCTTCGCGGCGACGGGGAGCGCGGCGAGCGTGGTGTCGGGTCGGGTGGCGTACGTGATGGGGTTGGAGGGGCCTGCGGTGTCGGTGGACACGGCGTGTTCGTCGTCCCTCGTGGCGCTGCACCTGGCGGTGTCGGCGCTCCGGCAGGGCGAGTGCGATCTCGCCCTGGCCGGCGGCGTGACCGTGATGGCCACCCCCGGGCTCTTCGTCGAGTTCTCCCGCCAGCGCGGGCTCGCTTCCGACGGGCGGTGCAAGGCGTTCGCGGCCGGCGCCGACGGCACCGGCTGGGGTGAGGGCGTGGGCGTGCTGCTGGTGGAGCGGCTGTCCGACGCGCGCCGCAACGGCCATCCGGTGCTCGCGATCGTGCGGGGTTCCGCGGTCAACCAGGACGGTGCGTCGAACGGGTTGACCGCGCCGAACGGGCCGTCGCAGCAGCGGGTGATCCGGCAGGCCCTCGCGTCGGCGCGGCTGTCCGCGGCCGAGGTGGACGTGGTCGAGGCACACGGCACCGGCACGACGTTGGGTGACCCGATCGAGGCGCAGGCGCTGCTGGCCACGTACGGGCAGGACCGGACCGAACCGCTGCTGCTCGGCTCGGTGAAGTCGAACATCGGCCACACCCAGGCCGCCGCCGGCGTCGCCGGGGTGATCAAGATGATCCTCGCCATGCGGGCGGGTGTCGTCCCGGCCACCCTGCACGTGGACGAGCCGTCGCCGCACATCGACTGGTCGGCCGGGGCGGTCGAGTTGGCCACCGAGGCCCGGCCCTGGCCCGGCGCCGGCCGGCCACGCCGCTCCGCCGTCTCCTCGTTCGGCATCTCCGGCACCAATGCCCACGTCATCCTCGAACTGCCCGACGACCAACCGCCCGCCGGGGAGACCACCGCCGGCACCCCCCGGCCCGGCACGGTCCGCTCCGACGTCGTCGCCTGGCCGGTGTCGGCGCGCTCCCGGCCCGCCCTGGCCGGGCAGGCCGCCCGCCTGGCCCGGCACCTGCGCGGACAGGACGTCATCGATCCGGCGGCGGTGGGCTGGTCGCTGGCCACCACCCGGTCGACGTTCGACCACCGCGCCGTGGTGGTCGGCGCGTCGGT
>NZ_MUYZ01000520.1:0-2654 GCF_003013775.1 Micromonospora sp. MH33 | reverse complement strand
AGGCCGCCCGCGGCCGGGCCGGCGGCCCGCTGCGGCTGCGCCCGGCCGACGTGCGCGAGGCGGTCCGCGAGGGGCGCGAGGGCAACCTGGTCCTCTTCGTGGTGGACGCCAGCGGGTCGATGGGCGCGCGGGAGCGGATGTCCGCCGTGAAGGGCGCCGTGCTGGCCCTGCTCACCGACGCGTACCAGCGGCGGGACAAGGTGGCCGTGGTCGCCTTCCGGGGCACCGGCGCGCAGACCCTCCTTCCGGCCACCTCCTCGGTGCTGGCCGCCTCGGCCCGGCTGGCCGAGCTGCCCACCGGCGGGCGTACGCCACTCGCCGAGGGACTGCTGGCGGCCGCCGACCTGCTCCGCGTGGAGCGGCTGCGCGACCCGAAACGCCGCCCCCTCGTGCTGGTCGTCACCGACGGCCGGGCCACCGCAGGCCCCCGCCCGCTGGACCGGGCCGCCCGCGCCGCTTCGGTGCTCGCCGCCACCGCGGCGCCCTGCGTCGTCGTCGACTGCGAGTCCGGCCCCGTCCGCCTGCACCTGGCCCGCCGCCTCGCCACCCAACTGCACGCCCCGCACCACCGCCTCGCCGACGTGGCCAGTGACCGGCTCGTCGGCCTCACCACGAGGAGCGTCGCCTGATGCCGCAGGGGAAGCCGAGCCATGTGCCCGTCGACGGGTTGACCACCCGGCAGCGGCGTCACCGGCCGCTGGTGATCGTGCACACCGGACAGATGAAGGGGAAGTCGACGGCCGCGTTCGGGCTGGCGCTGCGGGCGTGGACAGCCGGGCTGCCGATCGGCGTGTTCCAGTTCGTCAAGAGCGCCAAGTGGCGGGTGGGGGAGGAGAACGCCTTCCGGGCCCTCGGCGAGGTGCACGAGCGCACCGGGCAGGGCGCCCCGGTGAGCTGGCACAAGATGGGCGAGGGCTGGTCCTGGATCCAGCGCGGCGGGGAAGCCGACCACGCCGAGGACGCCCGGGAGGGGTGGCGGCAGATCCAGCGCGACCTGGCCGCCGAGCGCTACGGGCTCTACGTGCTCGACGAGTTCACGTACCCGATGAAGTGGGGCTGGGTGGACGTCGACGAGGTGGTCGCCACGCTGCGCGACCGGCCCGGCTTCCAGCACGTCGTGATCACCGGCCGGGACGCCGACCAGCGGCTGGTCGAGGCCGCCGACCTGGTCGCCGAGCTGACCAAGGTCAAGCACCCGATGGACGCCGGCCAGAAGGGCCAGAAGGGCATCGAATGGTGACCCCCTGGGCGCTGCCCCGGCTGGTCGTCGCGGCCCCGGCCAGCGGGCACGGCAAGACCACCGTGGCCACCGGGCTGCTCGCCGCGCTGCGCCGCCGGGGCCTGGCGGTCAGCCCGCACAAGGTCGGCCCCGACTACATCGACCCCGGCTACCACGCGCTCGCCGCCGGCCGCCCCGGCCGCAACCTCGACCCCTGGCTGGTCGGGCCGGAGCGGATCGCCCCGCTGCTGCGGCACGGCGCGACCGTGCCCACCCCGGCCGACGTGGCCGTGGTGGAGGGGGTGATGGGGCTGCACGACGGCGCGGTCGGGCACGGCGGGTACGCCTCCACGGCGCATGTCGCCCGGCTGATCGAGGCGCCCGTGCTGCTCGTCCTCGACACCACGGCGCAGGGCCGCTCCGCCGCCGCGCTGGTGCTCGGCATGCGCGCCTTCGACCGTGCGGTACGGATCGGCGGGGTGATCCTCAACCGGGTCGGCTCGACCCGGCACGAGACCCTGCTGCGCGACGCGCTCGCCGAGGTGGGCGTGCCGGTGCTCGGCGCGGTGACCCGGGCCGTCGAGGTGGCCGCGCCGTCCCGCCACCTCGGGCTGGTGCCGGTCGCCGAACGCGCGCCCGAGTCGGTCGCCGTGGTGGCCGCGCTCGCCGGCCTGGTCGAGGCCACCGTGGACCTCGACGCCGTGCTGGCACTGGCCCGTACCGCGCCGCCGCTCACCGCGCCCGCCTGGGACCCGGCCGCCGCGGTCGGCGGTCCCGCCGGCACCGCCCGCCCGGTCGTCGCGGTCGCCGGCGGGGCGGCCTTCACCTTCTCGTACGCGGAGACCGCCGAGCTGCTCACCGCGGCCGGCGCGCAGGTGGTGACCCTCGACCCGTTGCGCGACGAGGCCCTGCCGCCCGGCACCCGGGCCGTGGTGATCGGCGGCGGCTTCCCCGAGCTGCACGCCGACGCCCTGGCCGGCAATGCCGCGCTCCGCGCCGAGCTGGCCGGCTTCGACGGCCCGGTGGTCGCCGAGTGCGCCGGTCTGCTCTACCTCGGCCGCGCCCTCGACGGGGTGCCGATGTGCGGGCGGCTCGACCACACCGCTCGGATGACCGGCCGGCTCACCCTCGGCTACCGCGACGCGGTGGCCGCCGCCGACTCCCCGGCGCACAACGCCGGCGACCCGGTACGCGGACACGAGTTCCACCGCACCGTCACCGACCCCGGGCACGGCGACCGCGCCGCCTGGCACTGGGACAGCGCCCCGCACGGCTTCGTGGCCGGCCGGGTGCACGCGTCCTACCTGCACACCCACTGGGCCGGGCATCCGGCGGCGGCCCGCCGGCTGGTCGAGGCGGCGAGCCGGTGAACCCGCCCAGCCACCCGCCGGCCGCCCCGACCGGCCCCACCCCCGGCCGGCCGGCGCCCCCCGGC
>NZ_MUYZ01000052.1:0-30905 GCF_003013775.1 Micromonospora sp. MH33 | reverse complement strand
CCAGCACGCTCTTACGCAGCATCGTGTTCATGAGGGAAAGCTCCATTCGGGGGTTGGCGCACAGCCCACCGACGGGGATCGGCCAAGTGGTGTGCGCAAGCACCGTCAGGCGCTCAAAAAGTCTTGGGGGATCCGGCGTGCGGGGCGAGGGCCTCTTCGTCGCGCCGGGACCATGTACAACGACCGGCGGCCCACCATCATTCCGGAGCCGGCCACCCCACCTCGCGGGGCTGCCTTCCTCAGCCGGCACCCCGTCGCGCGGGGGCGTCCTCCACGGTCGTTCACCCGGATACAACGACGCCCACCCCCCAGCCATTCCGCCGCCCGAGTGCCGCCGGCCACCTCGGAAACGGTCACGACACCCAACCAACCCCGGCCGGTGGAACACCATTGGTGCATCCGGGCCTCGGAGACACCGATGACGTTCCACCCAAGGCCCCACGCCCACGCTCGGTGGAAACGCCATGAAAGGTATCCGGGCGCCGGCGACATACATGACGTTCCACTCAGCCACTTGAGGTGAGCCGCGGAGTCGGACATTCACTCCGAGCCGGCGGCAGACGGCGTCGGGCAGGCCCGATCTTGGATGAGCCAGCGGTGTCGCGGGGGCGGGCTGGCCCCGGAACGCGTCAGGCCCGATCCGAGAGGACCGGGCCTGACCGAACCGTGCGCCGCCAGGGACTCGAACCCCGAACCCGCGGATTAAGAGCTTGATCTTGGTTGGGTCACCCGGTCTAACTCGAAAATCGAACCGTACGTAGACGCGCGGCAGCATCCCGCGTAGCGAAGCGGAGCGGGATGGGGTGTTGCCCTGGACCGTTGGTTATGCGGCGAGTTCGAGGGTGACTCGGTAGCCGAGGGCTTCGAGCTGGCTGACGTGGTTGCGTTTGCGGCGTTCGGTGTCGGTGCGGCTGAGGTAGAAGTCGGCCCCGAGGTCCCTGAAACGGGCTTCGGGGTCGGCCAGCAGGTGCCAGATGATGGTCAGAACGGAACGGCCCACGGCGACGATGGCGCGTTTGGCGCCGCGTCTTCGGGCGATGCGCCGGTAGCGTTCGCCGAGGAACGTGTTGGTCCGGGCGGCGGACACGGCGATCTGGCCCAGGACGCGGGCCAGGTACGGGTTGCCGTGCCCGGTCGACCCGCTGCCTTTCTTGCGTCCGGCGGATTCCTTGACGCCGGGGGCGAAGCGGGCCCATCCGGCCAGGTGCGCCGGGGTCGGGAAGCGGCTCATGTCCACGCCGATCTCGGCGATGATCGCAGCTGCGGCGGCCGGGCCGATTCCGGGGATCTCAATCAGCCGGGCCGCCGCTTCGGCGAAAGGGGCAAGCTGCGCCTCGATCCGGGCGTCGACCTCGGCGATGTCGGCCTCGATCGCCTCCACCCGGGCGATCATCTTGCCCAGCAGGAACGCATGGTGGTCGCTGAAGTGCCCGGTCAGCGCTTCCTCCAGGGCGGGGATCTTGCGGCGCAGGCTGGAGCGCGCCAACTGGGCCAGCGACTTGGGATCACGCCGCCCGGCGATCAGCGCGGCCATCATCGCCCGCCCGGACACCCCGAACAGGTCACTGACCACGACCGACAGCTTGATCTGCGCGTCTTCCAGCAACTTCTCGACCCGGTTGCGTTCGGCACCTGCCTGGGCCACCAGATCGACCCGGTAGCGGGTCAGGTCCCGCAGCATCCGGATCGGTGGCGGTGGCACGAAACTGGGTCGGATCATCTGCCGTTCGGCGACCTTGCACAACCACACCGCGTCCAGCTTGTCGGTCTTGGGCCGGCCCGGCAGATGCTTGACGTCGCGGGCGTTGACCAGCCACACCTCGAACCCGTACGCCTCCAGCAGGTAGAACGCCGGTTTCCAGTAGTCGCTGGTCGCCTCCATCACCACCCGGGTCACACCCAGGCCGCGCAGCCGCTCGGCCATCCCGGCCAGTGAGCGGGTCATCGTGGAGTACGTCTGCACCTCCTGCAGCCGCCGCCCCGGGCTGGCCCCGTCCGGCACCCGCACGCAGCACACCAGCGACGCCTTGCCGATGTCCAGCGCCGCGACCCGCGAGATGATCTCTTCCCGATCCCGCTTCTGCTCCAGCAACACACCCTCCCACCAGCACAAACACCACGGTGGTCGCTCGCGGCAGCCGCAGAACGGGTGAATCTAACTCGCGTGCTCGAAGCAACAGTGAAGGGCCCATAACGCAGCTACCAGCGCCCGACTAACCCACGACCTCTCACGGATCAAGGAACGACGACGTCAGCGAGCGACCACCGCCGATTTTCAGCCCGGAACGGGCCGCCCGCCAGAGGCGACAAGGACTAACCCGCCGTGTGAGTCCATCTGTTCGCTGTCATGGCCCAATTCGATCGAGTCGGCGTCCAGTCAGTCCACCCAACCAGGGACCCGTCCACGGCGCCCGAGCACCCACCGAGCACCGGGCGAGACGGCCAACCGATCTTGCAGGTTGGTAGGAACAATCAACCCTGTCCCATCACAGTCGGGAGCCAGTTAGGCGCAAGGCTCGGTAAAAGACGGTGGCGCTTGCCGTCACACCAGATAATTACTGTTCCAACGTAGGAGATCTGTGTAGGCCGCGATGGCGGCGTACAGATCCTCACGCAATCCGGCCATGGTGATTAGCCGGGACGCACGGGTTCGACGGTCCACTAATTGCCACTCAACTCGTCGGGTCTTGCCTGGCCCATCAGGGCGCGGATAAGCATCACCAATGACACGTATGATACTTCCGTGTGCTAACTCGTTTCGACGCCTCACAGCAGCCCACAGCGTCTCGCGCGGAAAGCTGCTGTTTGCTTCCAAGTAGCCGCCACTTGACAGAAGCGACTCGACCCGATTTAGTCGTTTGCCGATCATCCACTGGTCTATCTCACGTTGACGCCTTTCGGGATCGCCTGGCCTCTCTAGCTGCAGGATAACGTCTCCGAGAAGATCTTCTAAGACAGTGCTCTGAGTTATAACGAGACCTCGCCGTTCATCAAGTGCGCTGCGTTCAGCAACCTCTTCCCAATCAAGATCGGCCGCATCGTGGAATGATAGGAGAAGGTCGTAGTCGGAGAAGACGCTCAAAGGTTCGTCCGATTCGTCGTCGAACGACACCTCCACGACCTCAACCGACATCTCCTCAAGGGTTCGGATGCTGTTCTCGTCCAGCATCCCGGCATAGACCCAGTCAACGCTGTACGAACAAGTAAGGTCGGGATAATCTGGCGTTCGAAAGTGGCAGCGCCAACCATTAGCATTGGGAACCAACTCCGAACTCTCGCGTTGCACATCACCGTGCCGTGGGCACCGCATGTGTGCGACGGACGAAACCACTTGCCAGCGACGAAGTAGCACAACTTGCTCAAGAGTAAAGGGTGCATGCACCTTTGGCGTATGGGTCGGAAGTCCCAGAACAATCCGGAGGGCCACGCGATATCACCACCATCTAGTACCGAAGGGCCAACTCGGCGGGAACCTGCCGCTACTCCTACGCTGCCACAGCACCACCATCGCGCATAGGTGGCTATGCCACTTGGACCTCGTTGATCTCGGAATATACCAGCTTTTCGAGGGCGTTCCGGAAGCCAGGAAAGTCAGTGGGCGGTTCAGTGGGGCTCATTCCGCAAGCCGCCTGATAGCGGCGATGGCTGCGCGACCGTGCTGGCGGTCATCGACAAGCGGATGTAGCAGGTCAGCAGATGCTGCCGTGCCGACCTCGCCCAAGACTTGAATGATGAAGTCTGTCCGGTCAAAGAAAGCGTGGGGGTGAGGGAACAGCGAGATGAGCTGGTCTTCATGTTGGAGACTCCACTCGCAGATGAGCCGAACATCAGTGCGACCCGTCTCGATCATCCTCTTGATGAGTGGCAGCTCTTCTGGCTCGCGATAGTGGTCCGACCCAGTCATCCAGAAAAGCGCATCTGCCGCTGCAGGTAGAGCTTCCGAACGGAGCTTCGCCCAGCTCGCCGCGTAGTTTTTAGTCGGGTCGACTCGATGGGTCTCGGCGCGGTAGGTCCAGAACAGGATTTCGCCGAGAGTCTCCCATGCGCGAGAGGCGTCATTCTTGGGTTCAGCAAGTTGCGGCGGCTCCGCTACGTGCTGGGCCCAGCCTTTGATGCTAACTCGATAGTTTGCGGCGGTCTCTTGCACCCCTGGCCCTACTATCAAGCGTGTCGCCCAACGCTCGAACGCTGGCAACGTCGAGGGGTCTTCAAGTTGGATCAGCTCTCTCAGTAATGTGTCCATGAAGAATGTCGAAGTCTCGTCGGCGAATGCAGCAATCGTTAGCAGTTGCGCTTTGGCGGCGCTTGCCAGTTCCTCGATCGCCGCGCAATACGGGGCGGCGATTGGATCCTCGAACTGGCTGCTATAAATCCCGTAAGCCGCATTGCTGCTCACTTTCGTTCTCGGCGATTGAATGATGGCTTGGATGGCTTCACTTACGAAGCCGTGATCATTTTGCTCCTCGATAAGCCCAAAGGAGTACATCGTTTCCACTAGCTGACTGGAGATGAAGATGTGCTTTGGCTCAAATTTCAAAAGCTGACCGATGATGTCATCGCGTATCGGACCGCCCTTGACCATCTGCGAATACCGTCGCACGGTGTCCAGGCCGTCAAGTTGTATGTGATAGGCCTCACTCGCCAAGCAAAGTCGGAGGAACTCTGGTAGGAGGGCACTGGCTGCTGGATCGTTCGTTGACCGCAGGAGATGGCACAACAGGAGTAGACGTCCGTAGGTCTGATCCGTAGTCGCAGCGAGGATCTCCGCTAGACTTTCGACCGCAACTTGATTCTTGCCGCTGTTATGCCGGTACCAGTTATCCATGCCAGCGTGGTTGACGGCGTCGAGTACCACTGCCGCTGGCACTTTGGTGTGATTTCCGAATCCCCGCAGGGTACAACTCACGACTATGCTCGGCGGCGGTCGAGTTCCTTCACGCTGCTGCTGGACGGCTACGGACCGCCGACATGCGCGGTCGGTCGCGTCGATGACTTCAACGACGAGGCCCAGCGAAAGACCGCGCGGCGCGAGTGTGCCGAGCGCTCCGAGCACGGCAATGTCAGCTGGCGACAGCTCTGTGCCGTTGACTACCTCCAGCTGGAGTCCCTCGCCAAAGAATCTGTATTCAGTTCGGTCTAGGTCGTTGACGACCGTCCGAGTAACGCGTCGCGCCGCTGACGCGCTAACCCTTGATGCCAGCTCGCCTGCGGCGCCCGTGAGCGCAGTTGCGTAGAGACGCCGGTCATGCATCGCGTCCAGTAGGTGGGTCAGTCGGGGCAGATCGTCTTCCAGTTCGATCACAAGCGCCGTGAGGTCGTGGTTCCGTGGCAAGCTGAGCTGCGCGGCAAGCTCGGTTGCCGCCGCAGACGCGAGTGACAACTCCTCGGCCACGAGGTACCGGCCGATTAGTTCATGGCTGAATGCGACGCGGCCGCCACTGAGTTCCAGAACGGAACACCGCATCACATCGTCTAGGACGCCGATCGGTGCCCCAATGTCGTTCAAGTAGCGCTCGATAACTCGTACGGCATCGTTGACGGGCAGTGAAACGACAAGGCGATGACCCATCGTGCTGGCGATGCGCCGAAGTGCCTGGCGGCAGATGGCCGGTGCGGAACGATCGCGCAGGCGGCGCCGCAGGAATGCGGCGAATAGTTTCGCCCGGGTCGGCGAGCCGTCGATTTCGAGGGCACATTCTGCGGCGATAGCCAGTTCGTACGCGCTTGAAAATGGCTCGCATTTATCTTCGATGGTCGGCGCGCCGTACGCGGTGAGCAGGGCGACACGCTGGTCTGATGACAAGGCTGTCGTTTGCACCGTGGTTGCCCCAGTTTTAAGCGGAGGTGACGGCACGGACTGGCTGGTTACCAACACGAGGGGATCGAGGCGAAGGTCTAACGCCCTCACGTCTCCAGCGAACTGTTCACGCATTGCTTCTGGGCATTCGTTCAGTCCATCCAAGACGATCAGAAGTCGGCGCCCAGTACGTCCGATGGCCTCCTCTAACTGCGTAAACGTTTTCGTGCTGAAACGGGCTACACTCCTGTTCAGCAAGGTCGACAGTCGGCCGTCGTAGCTTCGGACGGCCACCCAAACAGGTACCAGTTCATCGGACATAGCCAGCGTGGAATGCCGGGCGAGATGGCTCTTCCCGCTGCCAGACTGCCCGGCGAGCAGCACCATGCCGGCGTCGCCGGCGAGCCTCACAACCTCGTCGTGCAGGATGTCGTTGCCGTCAGCGACGAGCGACAGCGGAACTAGCGGCGGCAGGCCGGCGCTATAGAAGTCGCGGTATCGGCGGAGATAGTCCTCGACCTCCAGCGCTCGATCCTCGGATGAGGGGCCGGCGTCGCCGATCGAGGATTTGGCGTTCGTCAACGATCGCGCCCTTATGAACTCGTCCCAGTGTCTCCGCCTCCATGGCGCTGGGTCGCCATCTGACAGCAGCAGCTGCACGAAGGCTGGGTAGCCCAGTGTGCTGACCCTGTAGTCAGATGGCACCCGCGATTTCGGGTCGAGCGTCGGGAAGACAACCACGACAGTGTCGATGTGCTTGTAGAACTTGTCTCGTACCGGTCCGGGTAGACCTGTCGCCACGAGGTCGTGCATATCGTCACTGATGGCGTACGTGCAGGCAGCGGCCTGCATATATGGATTCTGCCGCTCAATCAGACGCAGCGAGCCATCCTCGTCTTGAGTACTCCACGGCCCGTTCGTGCTGCCAACGAGTATCCCCCGGTAGCCCTTCAACTCAACGTGGCAGACACGAGCATCCGTCACAATGAGAAAGTCCACCTGCCGCGCCCCACGCCCGGTATAGAAGTTCGCCAGCACGAGCGCAGAGACGCCTCCCCGGTCAAGATCTGCCTGCAGCGCTGCGAGAAATTGCAGCTCAGACCGTTCGAGAGGCTCGTCTCCCCAGAAGATGTCGATGCTCGCGGCCATCAGCTTCCACCATGCGTGAAAAAGACACGACGACAAGACGTCAGGGTGACTGAGAGTACGCTGCATCTATGACAGCCACCACAGCTGATGCGATTGTCCAGCATCAGCAGGGCAGACCGAGCCGCCCAGTCCGTCCTCCTGGAGGCCCAAACGTCCACCGAGCCAGCGTCAACGAAGGCGTGCCGCCGATCGGCCAGGCTCAGCGTCACGGCGACACCTCCTCGGCGCCGGCGCCACTTGCCTTGCCTGAACCTGACGGGTGGGTGCCTGGAGGGCTACGACGCGCGGGCCGTGAGGGTTCCGGTATCGCGTGAGCCCGGCGTTCGGGCATTCTGTGCTCATGCTCGTGGTTGTGGCCCCGCTATCGGGTTCCTCGGACTCTGGCTGGTTCCGGTGGATGCCCGTGGCGTCAGCCGTCGTCGCAGTGTTCGCGCTGCTGGTTGCGCTGTCAAACCGCAACACTTCACGGCGCGCGTTGGCCCTTTCCTTGCAGCAGGAGGAACGACGGGCGGCCCGGTTGACCGTCACCCTTGATGACTCCGCATCATGGCGTCGTCGGGACGCGCCACGGTGGGTCGGCATGAAGATCCTCGCGGTCAACCCCACTGACCGTGATGCCGCCGTTGTCAGCGCTGATCTGCACATTGCCTACACCCTGCAGTCCGGCCATGCCATGACGGTCAAGGTTCGCCACGAGACCACCGGCGATGCGTTCCCGAGTGAGGTGGATGCTCTGGACCTGCCTGCGCGGCTGCAGGCCAACGGCGCGGTCGCCGGTTGGCTGACGTTCCGGCTACCTGCCGACTTGTTCCCCGCGGGTGCAGGGATCCATCGTTATGACGCTGTTCTGCAGGACAGTCGGGGTATCGCCGCGACGATCAGCGCGTCTGTTCTACGAGAGGTGGGTCATGATCAGAGGGCGGACGACCAGGAAACGGCCGACGAGACGGAGCGTTGATCCTTTCGACATCGTGCCCGTCGTCGCGGACGGATCGATTGCTGGCCCGTTCGCTGACGGCCGGATGGTGCCGTTGGTCATCATCGATACCGCCGGCCGTCCTGACATCGATGAACTAGTCCGGCTACACGATCACCTGTCGCCTGGTGATGTCACATACAGGTGGGGCCAGGTAGACCGCGACGGCGATCAGGTAGCCCTCTCGCTACAGTTCATCCGGCCGATCGAGGTTCGCGCGACCCTGTTGTTCAGCATCGAGCACGAGGGCATCATTGTTGACGCCGCTCTCAGTAGCCGGGCAATCTACCTTCAGCCGGGTCGGCCCGGCGACCGCCTGAAGCATGATATTTACCGACCGAAGATCCTCATCGAGACGCCCGACGACGATTTCCGGGACCGATGGGAAGGTGTCGTGATGCAGCGCCTGGCCAAGGTGATACGCCGCCGGAAGCGGATGCCACGCGCAGAAGCGCGTCAGCTGGCCGCAGAGTGGCTTGACCAGTCGCGCAGCCTGAGCCGGTTTCGAATGCCAACGTGAGGCAGTATCCGCCTCTACATAGGCAGGGCGGCCGACTCCTGGCCACAGGGTCCGCGCCGCCACGGTGACGGCTCGGGTGATCTGCGGATTCCTCTTCATCGAGAAGACCTGATACTGCGTGGGGCCAGCCGGGAACCTCGTGCGCTGGCCCTTCGCAGTATCAGGTGGTAGGCCTGCGGACTATGCCGGCCTTGCGGTGCCACCGCGTCGTTGGACGACGGCGGCGGTTGCTTCGGCAGCGGCGTGGGACAGCTCCGGCAGGACATCGCCGTAGAACTTGGCGGTGAAGTGCGGGCTGGAGTGGCGGAGCCGGTTAGAGATGATCTTCATCTGGACGCCGGCGACGAGGCCCATGGTCGCGGCGCCGTGGCGCAGGTCGTGCAGGCGGATGGGTGGTAGTCCGGCTTGGGTAGCGAGGTGGTGGAAGTGATCGGTGACATCGGCAGGATGTAGCCGACCGCCTGTCGGGGTGGTGAACACCAGGCCAGTGGTGGTCCAGGCAGCACCTGCGGCGAGGCGTTCGCGGTGTTGCCGAGTGCGGTGGGCGCGCAGCACCGCGACGGTCTCGGTGTCGAGGGCGACCGCGGCTTCGCTGTCGGTGGTTTTGGGTGTGTCGATGGCGGTGGTCCAGCCGTGTTGGACGAGTTGCCAGCGGACGGTGAGGGTGGCGGCATCGAGGTCGAGGTCGTCCCAGTGCAGGCCGCAGGCCTCGCCTCGGCGCAGGCCGGTGAAGGTGATGAGGTGGTAGAGGGCGTAGAGCCGGTCATGGGCGTCGTAAGTGTGGTCGAGGAATCTGCCGGTGTGTTCGGGGGTCCAGATCATGACGGGGCTGGGGGTCTTGCCGGTGTCGCGCCAGGTTTTGACGCGTTGCTCGGTCCAGACGGTGGGCTTGGGTGATCGGGCTGTCGGTAGTTCGACCATGAGGGCGGGGTTGGTGTCGATGTAGCGGTGACGGCGCATCGCGTCGTTGAGGGCCTTGCGCGGGGTGGCGTGGATGACGTGCAAGGTTCTGGGGCCGACGATCCGCTGGTTCTTGACCTGATCGCGCTTGGCGGGGTCGCGGCTGGCGCGCAGGGTGGCGATGGTGGTGTTGCGTTCGGCGATGGCGTTATACATGGCGTCGATGTGGCCGGGGCGGAGCCGGTCGATGCGCAGGTGACCGAGGTGCGGGATCAGGTACAGCCGGATGTGGCCTTCGTAGGAGCGCAGGGTGCCTGTCTTGATGTTCTTGCGTCCGGCGAGCCAGTCGGTCAGGTACACCTCCATTGTCGGAAGTTCGGTCGGGGTGATGTCCAGGTGCAGCGCCCGCCGAACCTGATCCGGGCCGGGAACGGGCGCTCCAGTCTTGACGGCGGCCTCGATCAGGTCACCGGTCTTGACGGTGGCGTGCGGGTCGGTGGGGTCGGGGACGGCGAGCGCAGCCCGGATACGGTCCAGGACGGCGTCCGCGTCGGCCTGGGTGGCGTACGGGCCGTGGCGTAGGGGGCGGCGGGTGCCGTCGGCGCGGGCGGGCACTTCGATCTGCCAGTGCCAGTGCCAGTGCCAGTGGCCGTGGGTGCGGGACCAGCCGCCGCCGGGCCGGCGAAGCTGGGGGCAGGAGCGTCCCAGTCGCCGGCCCGTGACGCTGTCGCGGCAGCCGCAGCGTTTGAAGGTGGATCCCTTCACTCATCGTCTCCTGGATGCTCTCTGTGGTGCCGCCAGCGGTGTCGGGTGGAATCCGCTGGTGGCGGGGTCATCGCATCCACGCTCACCTTCGCGTCGGCTTCAAGTCGTTGGCCGCCGGTCGTGGCGGGATCGGGGTGGAGGAGGTGGAGCAGGGCGGCGACCGGGACGATAATGCGGCTGCCGGCCCGGATCAGCGGTACGGGGAACTGGTCGGTGGCGGCGAGCCGGTACGCCTGAGATCGGCTGATCCCGAGCACCGAAGCGGTGGTGGCGAGGGTGGTGGTCACGCCGAGGGCACGGATGCGCTCGATCGTCCACACCTCCCCGACGCTGCGCGCGGTGGTGGTGCTCTCGGTCGTGGCACGGATGGTTTGGTCAACGGGGTTCGTGGGGCTGTTCATGATCAGGCTTCTCCTGGTCGTGAAATGGATGGCTGTTCGGTCCGAGTGGGGTGATCCCTCCGGGGTCGACCGATGCAGAGGTGCCTGTTCCGTCATCGCTCCGCCGGGCCGGCGACAGAGGCGGTGGCGTCGGGTTGGTCGGCGTGACCGGGTCGACGGTCGTTTCGGGCGGTGCCGACGACTCGGTCTTGAGGATCTTGAGGAGTTCGGATAGGCGGGTGTTGGAGACAGTGTGACCTGCTGCGCGGAGGGCTTCGGCGAGTGCCGCCCGGGTTAGTGCCTGCCCGTCCGTCTCTGCGCCGCGTCCGTTGCTGTTCCTTGACGTGGACGGCACCCTTATCCCGTTCGGGACACCCAGGGCGGCTGGGCCGGGCATGTCGCATGGCCACCGCCAGGCGCCGGCTCTACCGGCCGACGCCCATCCCCTGCTGCACAAGGTCAATCCGGAACACGGCCGCCGGCTGAAGGCCCTGCCGTGTGATCTCGCGTGGGCGACGACCTGGATGAGCGACGCGAACGACATGCTCGCGCCCCTGCTCGGGCTACAGCCTCTGCCGGTCGTGGACTGGCCCGACTCCGACGAGGTGGGTGTCCTGCACTGGAAGACCCGTGGGCTGGTCGAGTGGGCGCAGGGACGTCCCTTCGTGTGGGTCGACGACGAGATCTCCTACGCCGATCAGGAGTGGGTGTCGACGCATCACCAGGCTCCGGCTCTGCTACATCGGGTCGACCCACGTCGCGGGCTGACCGAGCGCGACTTCGCGGTCATCGAGAGCTGGCTCATGCAGACGCGGTAGGCCGAGCTCCATGCCATCGCAGTCGCCGTGCTTGACGGGCTGTCTGGCCACTCGGGACTGGCGTTGGCGATCGATGCGCCGGAACGGCAGCACCGTTAGCTGGCTGAGCCGCTCTACGGGGACGGAACGTTCGGAAGCAGGTCGTCGTCGCGGCCGGTCTGGGGTAACCCGGCGGCAGTCGCGATGGCCTCGACGGCCTCGTCCAGTCCGGCGGTCCCGGGGAGGACGAGTTCGTCGGGCCAGCCCAGGACGTCGTGGGCGGCGTACCAGCCGCTCATGTCCTCGGCGGTGAACTCGGTGGCCTGCGGGCGGGTGAGGTGCCGGCGCAGGGTCTCGGGCAGGGACACGTCGAGGTAGCAGAACAGCGACCGGCCGCGGTGGCCGTCCCGCAGGGCGGTCAGCATGCTGCGGTAACGGCCGGTGTACATGATGCCTTCCAGCACTACGTGGTAGCCGTGGTCCAGCGCAAACCGAACGGTCTGCGCGATCAGCGCAGGCGCGATGCCGCCGGACTTGTCCCGTTCGCGCAGCAGGGTGCGGCGTAGGTAGTCCTGCTCGACCAGGGCGCAGCCCCGGCCGTGCCGGCGTCGTAGCTCGCGGGCGATGCTGCTCTTGCCCGAGCCGGAGTTGCCTCGGATGCAGACGACGATCGTGTCCGGGCTGCCAGTGGGTTCAGCGCGCACGATGCCTCCTCGGCTTCAGTCGTTACAAACGGTGAGGTCGAGGGCGGCGACGGCCAGCCGGGTGAAGTCAGATAGTTGGTCCTCGCCGAGGGTGACGCCGCGCAGGTTGTCCAGCGGCGTCTTGAGGCCGTGCAGGCGGCTGCCCCGCAGGTCGGCCCCGTCGAGGTGGCAGGAGTCCAGTTCCAAAGCGGCGAGGTCACACGACCGCAGCGCAATACGAGATAGGCGGCAGGAAGACCACGCGCCGTTGGTGAGTGTGCAGTCGGTGAACGCGACCGAACCGGCGGCGGCGACGCGTTGGAGGGTGGCGTAGTCGAAGCGGCAGCCGTCGAACAGGACGTCCTTGAGGCGTACGTCGGTGAGTCTGGTGCCGGTGAATCGGGAGCCGGTGATCGCGCACCGTTCGATGGTGATGCCGGTCAAGGTCGCGCCGGAGAAGTCGGTACGGGTGATCTCGCAGCCGTAGAGGCTGCCGGCCTCCCAGGTGCTCTCGCTCAGGTCCACGCCGGTGATCAGACTGCTGCGGATGCTGACGCCCTCCAGGTGCACACCGCGCCACGCCGCACCGTCGACGAAAGCCTCGGTGAGGCCGTCGGCCAGGTCCGTGGTGGTGTCGAGGTCGTCCGTTTCGAGGTCCGGCAGTAGGACCTTCACGTCGCCGATCGTGGTGGTGCGCATGTGTCCTCAACCTGTGTGGGCGCGGGGTGGGCACGCCACCCCGCGCGTCCCGTGGTGGTGACTACTTCTTCTTGTTCCAGTTGTCCCAACCGGGTCGGCTGTCGAACTTACCCTTGTTATCCCAGGTGGGGCGGTTGTCGAACCTCGCCGCGTCGATCGACGCTACCGACCGCTGCGGGTCGACGCCGAGGCGGGCGAGTTGCTCGGGTGCGGCGTTGACGAGGGTCGCGAGGGCGTTGGTCATGGTGCTCCTCCTTGAGGGGTGAGGTGGTCGGCGGCGGCGCGGACGAGGGCCTGTCGGGTGGTTCGACAGTAGGTGGTCTCGCGGGCGGTGAACGTCGCGTGCTCGAAGTAGCGGTTGCCGGCCTGGGCGCCACGGCAGAAGTCGTAGAAGGCGCAGTGGTCAGCGCAGCCGTTGAGGGCCATGACGAACTCGGCGACGTAGTCCAGGTCGCCAGCGCGGGCGAGCATGGCGGTGATGGGTTGCTGGAGGACGTTGCCGGCGATGAAGTCGCCGTATCGCGGCTCGGTGGTGCCGAGCAGTTCCGGTGACAGCAGGACCACTTGCCCGTCCCAGGAGACGGTCGGGATCGGCTCGTACGGGGCGTGGTCGACGTGTCCGGCGCGGGTGGCGGCGAGGTAGTCGGCCAGCCGGTCCACGTCGCGGATCCGTAGCGGGCTGCCGCCGACGCGACGCGCGATGAGGCGCTGCCAGAACCGGTACGCCGCGTCCTCCGACACCGGTGCCCGGCCGGCGCCCTCCTGCTCTTCGATGTTGAAGCCCACCGACTCGCAGCCGTGCAGGCTGGTGAAGAAGTCGACGAGGGCGTCCGCGTGGTCGATGGTTTCCGGGGTGACCACACAGATCATCGAGTACCTCAGCCCCGCCTCCGCCAGGGTCCGCACGCCGCGCAGGGTCCGGGCATCGGTCGGCTTGCCGGCCCGGTCGAGGCGGTTGCGGTTCAACGCGCCCGGTCCGTCGATGCTGACCCCGACCTCGAAGCCGTAAGCGGTGAACAGCTCGCACCAGTGTTGGTTGATCAGCGTCGCGTTCGTCTGGATCTCGTGACGCACCATCCCCGCGCGCCGCAGCTCCTCGAACGGGGTCAGTAGATCCCGGAACAGCCCGATGGGTGTGGCGGTGGGTTCGCCCCCGTGCCACACGACACTCACCGGATGACCGCTGTTCTGCTGGGCTATCGACTCGGCGCAGGCCTGCGCGACCGCGCCGCTCATCAGGCGGCGGGACCTCCGGTCGGGCAGGTAGCAGTAGGTGCAGTCGAGGTTGCAGAAGCTCGTCGGCTGCACGACCAGGGTGTGGAAGCTGCCGGCGACCGCCGGTTGGCCGGTGGCGTTGATGAGGCCGAGGCCGTTCACGAGGAGCCCTGCTCGATGCTGCCGGCCGTGGTGGTACGGACGCGGTAGGCGTGGGTGTGGCGGGCAGGCCAGCCGAGGAACCGGTCGAACATGTCCGCGGCGCTGCCCGTGACGCTCGGGTTGAGCCGGTGCAGGTCCTCGATCGCGTCGTGCAGGCAGCCGGCTAGGTAGAGGAACAGGCTCACCGGCACTTCTCGGTACTCGGCCAGGACCGCGAGCTTCGCTGCGCCGCAGGGCCACGGCTGCCCGCACCGGCGGCACGACCACAGCGGACGCATCGGCAGATGTTCCACCTCGGCTGGCGCAAGCCGATTTGCTGCGAGACGGCGCTGCTGGCCGGTCACCGGCGGCCGCCCTCGCGCGCCTGCTGCTCGAACAGCCGACGCCACACGAAGGTGAGCAGCGGCGGATCAGCGGGCCACACCTGCCCCGACGAGGACGTCCACCCGGGCTCGGGGCGCCGGGACTGGCCGGCCATGGCGTTACGCGAGACGTACACCGTCATGCCGCCTCCTCTGGGGACGATGAGCGGCGGGCTCGCCGGGGGAAGGGCGAGCCCGCCGCCGCACCGCGGCGGCTGGGAGCAGACCGCCGATCACCCACCCGCGCAGCCCTCGTGGCGGTACGCAGGCGGGGAAAGCGCCGAGACAGTTCGCTCCCGGAGGGGCCGAGCCAGCGGCCCAAGCCGTGGTGTGGTGCGCCGCTCATCGATCCCTCCATCTGCATCTCCCTGTCAGTCATCCCGAACATCGGCATCGACACGCGCCGGTGATACGGGGTGAACTGAACGTAGGGGCGGCCTGTACGGAGGACCGGGAAAATCCATACCGGGTCCGGCGGGCGTCAGCGGGCAGGGTGATGGTGTGCGAGGGATGACGGACGACATGACGATCGGCCAGCGCGTCGCCTTCTACCGGCGTCGGCGAGGGCTCTCCCAGGAGGTGCTGGCCGGTCTGGTCGGCAAGACGCAGGAGTGGTTACGCAAGGTCGAGACGAACCGGGCCGACCTGGACCGGCTGTCGGTCATACGCGCGATCGCCAAGGCCCTCGACGTGTCCCTCGGCGACCTGATCGGCGCCCCGAGCCTGTTCGAGTGGTCGGACGACTCAGGGCGCGAGACCATCCCGGCGTTGCGGGCCGCGCTTCACGACTATCGCCACCTCGCGCCAACGCTGGCCAGCACAGGGGATGTCGAGGCCCCCGCCCTGCGTGAGATCGAGAACGACGTCGCGGAAATCTGGACCGCCTACCAGCACTCCCGGTACGGCACCCTCGCCCGCCGGCTGCCCTACCTCATCCACGACTGCCTCACCGCCACGGAGGCGTACGACGGAGACGACGGCCAGCACGCGCATGCGATGACCGCCTACGCCCACCAGCTCGCCGCGTTGTTCCTCACCAAGCTGGGCGAAGGTGACCTCGCGTGGACCGCCGCCAGCCGAGGTCTGGCCGCCGCCAACGCCAGCCACGATCACGTTGTCATCGGCTCACTCAGCCGCTCCGCCGCTCACTCGCTGGCGTCCATCGGTGAATACGCCCAAGCCAGGGGCCTCGCCGCCACGGCGGCGCAGTTCCTGGAACCACGGCTCGTCAAGCCGACTCCGCAGTTGCTGTCGGTCTACGGGAGCCTACACCTCGTCTGCGCGCTGGCCGCCGCCCGAGACGACGACCGCGCCTCCGCCGACACCCACATCGCCGAGGCCGACGCCGCAGCGACGCGGCTCGGCGCCGACGGCAACCACGTGTGGACCGCATTCGGGCCGACCAACGTGTCGATCCACAAGACGACCGTGGCGATGGAACTCGGCGACGTGCAACGCGCCATCGCCATCGGCGCCCCACTCGACACCAGCACCGTGCCCGTCGAGCGGCAGGTTCGGCACGCCATCGAAACTGCCCGAGCCCTTGCCCGGTGGAACCGCATCGACGACGCGCTCGCCGCGCTTCTGGACGCCGAGGTCATCGGCCCCGACCAGGTGCGTTACCACCGGCTCTCCCGTGACCTGGTCCGGGACATCCTCACCCGCCCCCGGCCACCTCGACTGGCCGTCGAACTCAGCGACCGGATGGGTGTCCGGCCGGGAGGGCCGCTCTGGTAGCTGGGCTCAGATCAGCCGGCTCGTGTAGCCAGCCGCCACCAGGCGCTCAAAGGCCGCCCGTACCTCGTCCGGCATCTCCTGCGCGATCGCGAACCCGCGCTCCGCATACACCTCGATCCGCTGCGTGTCGCCGACCAGCATGTCCACCACCCGCCGCGGATCGCCGATGCTGCTCACGTAGTCGTCCAGTTCGAGCGGGTTCGACGCGCACACCACCTGGACCTCGGGCCACATCAGCCTGCAGGTGGCGTAGGCCCGACGCTGTTGGTAGGGCCGCGACATGATCAGCACCGACTTCACCGGGATCCGGTATTCGGCCAGGAGCTGACGCGAGTACTCCAGGTTCTGGGCGGTGTTCGTGGCACGCGGTTCCACGAGGATCGCTTCCGCGGGTACGCCCTGGTCGACGGCGTACTCGCGGTAGTGCACTGCTTCTCCACGTGGGAACCGCTCGACGGTCGTCGGGGCGTTCGCGCCGGTGAACACGATCCTTGGGAAAAGGCCCTCGTGGAACAAGCGCGTCGCGATGACAGCCACGCCGAGGTCGTGGCTGCCCAGCCCGATCCCCACGTCGCACGGGCGCAACTCGTGATGCATGTCGTGGTAGCGCCAGAGCGTCTCCACGTCCGCCCGGACAGCGTCGGGGATCGCCTCGGCAGGTGCCGCCGCATGCCGGTTCATCAGCACCTACCGGAGAGGGCCGTCATCGGGGCCCCTCGTCGGACCTGCCCAGGGCCGCCAATCCCGCCCTTGCCACCTCCAGAGGAACGACGGCGGCCACGGGCTCGTCCCGCTCACTCAGGTAGACAATCTGGCCCCCACGCACGCTCCGCAGTAGTTCAGGTAGCACAGCCGCCAGCGGAAGGTCGTCAGGCGTGGCGTAGGTGCGGTCCGCGCTGGGTTCCCTCATGCCGCCAGCGTAGGGGTAGCAGCGCAGCACGACACCGCTGACTCCAGCACCACGCCGCTGGCCCCCTAAGGATCAGGAGGTTGGCGGCGGTCGGGGCATCGTGAGGTGGTGCGGTCAGGATCCGAGCTCGACGAGGCGACGCCTGCCAGTTTCGCCCGGGACCTGCCATACCTGCTCGTCCGGCCAGTGGCGATACAGCAACTGCTGTGTGGTCATGGCGACAGCGTTCCGCAGTGGCTCGCGAAGCAGGTCGGCCCGCAGTCGTTCCTCCCGCTCGGCGTCCTGAGCGATCAGAAGAATCGCCCCGACCGGCACCAGCCGGGTCGCACGCCGGTAGCCGGCCAACAGTCCACCCAGCCCTGACGCCGGCCGTTCGTGCTCGGCGACAACGTCGCCGATTGGGCCACGGTCGACGTGTACCAGGAACCGCAGACACCGCCCGTCCTGCAGCCAGACGCCGTAGCCGTCGGCTCGCAACTGCGTCAGGTCGTGCTGGCGCAACCACGCCGAGGTCTCCATCGTCGCCAGCCACTGGAACAGCTCGCACCGCCCCGGGTTGCGCCGCGACACCTCGACCAGCGGCAGGAAGAGCAGGGCATCCGCCTTGCCGGGGGCCGCTGACCCAACCGCAACGGAACCGGCCGCCCCGACGCCGTCAAGGCGCCCCGGAGCACCTCCGTCCCCTCGACCGTGACCCCGTACCACCAGGTGTGGGTCCGGTCCTCCGCCGAGCGGTCGCGGCGCACCAGTCCCGCCTCGTGCAGCCACACCAGGTCTCGGTGAGCCGTTAGAGGCGACACCGCGCAGACAAGTGCCACGTCCAGCGTCGATGCAGAACCGAGCTGCGCCAGGTGCGAGAGGACCCGCCACCGCCGCAGCGACAACCGTCGAACGGCCACCTGGTCACCCATCTCCCGATGATCCCTCCAGACACCGGTAGCCCGACACACGGTTTCCGCAGGTCTGTAACGGAGCGTAGTCAGTGGACTGGCCCGGAAACCGTGGCGTCGGGATGACCGCGACCGTAGACAGCGCTCTTGGTGGCTCGCCAGGCGAAGCGCCGGCGAGCCGTGCGAGTACTCGTGTACTCAAATCGGGGTTTCGGGGCCGATTTTGGAGATCACTGTTCAGTGACTCAGCCGAAGAGCTGAGAATATAAGCGGCGATACGACCAAACTGGACCACGGGTTGTTGATCTCCGGGAACCAGATCGCGGCCCAGAACCGATCACCCAAAGGCGACTGACACGTGCTCACCGGCTGGGCGAAGACGCATCGCCACGTCCGAACGAACGTCACCGACAGCAACACTGCAAACGCCGCACCTCGGCAAGACGGAGCCCCACCCGGGCCAGCACCGCTCGCCGCCGCGGAGGGGTTATGCTGGTTTGTCCGGTATCGCTCGTCACGGAGCAAGTCACAACGTTCGCCGATGCTTTCTGCGGGTTCCGCCAGTCCGCCGGGTCAGCTCGGGACCGATTCGAACACCGAGCTGACCCCCGCTCATCTCATCGTCCAACTGCACGCTGTGCACGTTCAGCTGCACCTGCCTTGCACTTGATTCGTACGCCGACATTGAGACCGGTGGCGATTCTGATCCCGTTGACAGCCACGGTTGACGGCCAAATGGATTGGTGTGGCGTCGTCGCTCCCTACTCGAGCTCCGCCTCGAACTCGCTGGCGACCTCGGTAATCGCCTCGGCGACGGCCTTGAGGAACTTGTTTTGGTCCGGTGAAGCCACGGAAGTCGGAATAGGCGCACCGCGGTCGTAGACTTCGTGCGAGATGATGCGCGCCCGAACAAACGTCGAGCCGACACCGCGCTGTGCATAGGCGTCCTGCCATGCGAGTCGCACCTCGTCCTTCAGCTGGCGGCGCGAGACCTCGATGAGTCTCTGGGTAACGGCGTTGGCGAGGGCGTCGAGGGTGGCCTCCTGCTCAGCCTCGCTCGGCGGCTCCTCCCCGGTCCACCGCACCGGGCGCTGCAGCATCAGGTAGATCTGGGTCTGGAGTTGGGAACTGAGGTCGGCAACCGGCAGGAGATTGTCGTAGCCTTCCTGCTGCCCCCCCTCGGCCAGCCGACGGCTCATCGCCTTGATACGCGTCCAATGCTCTTTCGGAGCATCCGGGTTCGGTCGCAGGCCGAGCAGCCCCAGCCAGCGGTGGTGGAAGGTCTTGGCCGCCTCGGCGACGGCGAGTGAAAGGTTCATCCGGTCGAAGACCGGGCGGTTGTGGCCGATGTCGGTAGCGTGCTCGGGATGCGTCAGCAAATCGAGAAGTTCCTCCAGCTGGCGAATGGTGCGCGCGCCGATCTTCCGTTCGGGGTCGAGCCTCTCGTGGATACCCCCAACGAAAAAGCAGGCGTTCTCGATCCGGCGGCGAAGCGCCCGCTCAGCCGACGGCGTGAGCTCCTCCCCGATGGCCTTGAGGACGTTGTCCACCGAACCGAGCACGTGCTCCTCTCGAAGCGGGAATGTGGGCAGGTTGTCGCCCGTGACCTGGTCAAAGTGCGTAAACACGATGTGCAGCTTGTTCGCAGTTCCCGAGACGACCATCGCCTTGAGCGCTGCGACCGGCGCGGCCTGCATCGGCTGCGTGGCGTTGTCGACGAGCAGCACAGCATCGACCTGCTGCAGCTGCTCCTGCACACGGGTCGAGAGCGAACTCACCGACTTAGCGGTGTGACCAAGCCCTTCGCCGTCGACTAGGACCAGGTTGAGCGGCTCGGCCGACCACTTGGGCTGGAAGGGCCCGCTGACGCGCAGCCCGTTGACCAGCGGTGTCAATAGGCGCCCGAAGAGTGGCGCGTAGTTGCTGGAGAACCGGGCAACGACCTTCATGAAGAGCGCTCGGTCCTCCGAGTCCCACGACCAGGACACCGGCCAGCCTTGGCGGTTGCGCCGAAACACTCCCACATCCAGGGCGGCGAAGCGCTTCTCGATCTCATCGATGAGCGAATCGACGATCTGGTGGAACTCCTCCGACTGGCGCAGATCGGTGTCGAGGGCGTCCTCGATGAGCTCATCGAGGACGCGCTCGTCGTCCTTGCCCTCCACAATGCCGGCCGCGATCTCGTCGGCGTAACGCGCGACCATCTCCTTGACTGCAGCGACACACTCCGATAACACGCGTTCGGTCGCCGCGATGTCGACGTTGCCGTACTCCTCGGGGTCTAGCGCGACCTCATCGATACCGCCGTCGTCGTCCGGCAGGTCGTCGTCGGCCATGTCCCCATCAATGCTGCCCGCCGTCTTGCCGCCGCGGCCGAGAACGTAACTGAAGCGGAAGCGCTGATCATGGTGATCGAGCAGGTCCAGAGCGATCTTGGCTTCGCTCTTGCCCTGGCGCGCGGACAGCGCCGCCCGGGAGACGTTCTCAGCCAGGTAGTCGATGACCTCGTCGCGCGGTGCGAAGGTAACGACAGCACGATAGGCCTCCTCCGAGGTCGTGATGAGCTCGGTATCGGCGACAGTCGTCTTGGCGGTCGATGTGGAGGGGAACCGCTCGGTCTTGGGATCAGTGCCGAGGATCTGCCGCGCGAGGGTGGTCTTCCCCGCGCCGGTAGTGCCGAGCATCAGCACCGTCCGGTAGCCGTCCGCGCTCGTCGGGAGCGGGATTTGCGTCTCACGAACACTGGCGAAGTCGAGCTGAGTGGCCTCCAGGCCGTCATAGAAGATCTCGATCACGCGAGCGTCGAAACGTCCTGCCAGCGAGGCCCGAGCGGTTGCCTCCCACAGTTCCGGCGTGCGCAGGATCTCATTGAGCTGCTCAACGAGGCGCTCGGCCTCGCGCTCGTCCGTGGTACCGAGACCACGCCTAACGCGGCGCCCCGTCTTGCCCGTGCCGACATCCAGACGCGCGGGGTGGCGGAAAATGACCGACCACGCCTCCCGCCCCTGGTTGCGGCTCTTGGTTGCGGTGTAGAACCTCATGCTCGCACTCATGGCCGTCCCATCGTTGTTCCCACGGTGTACCGGATGAGAGTGAAGCACATCTACGCATGCGCGTCAAGGACTGTTGGTACACCCCAGGAACAACAACATTTCCGCCTGGCCTGGTTGAATTGAGCTGGCCGAGGCTCCTCAACCCTGCACCGAGCGCGGAGCGACCGACGTCGGTCGACACTGGGGCAGCGCCACAGCGAACGCCCGCCTGACGGGGCGCAAGGCCGACCAGCCGGTGGCGGGCCTTGTCCCCGCCCGGTAGCTGCCATACCTGCTCGTTGGGCCAGTGCCGATGCAGCACGTCCTTGGCGATCAGTGCTCGCAGCTTTCAGTGGCTAGGCCGGCCAGCAGCTACTTCTCGTGATCGCGTCATCGACGATGACCAGCACGGCCCGGATCGACACCATCGCCGAGTCCGTTAACGCGCACGCCGTCCCTGACGTCAGAACGGGTCCAACTGCTCCCGAACACCCACCGAGCACCCGCCGTCACGACGGCCACGAAAAAGGCTCTGGCCTGGTGGAGAACCACCAGGCCAGAGCCTTGATCACCTGTGCGCCGCCAGGGACTCGAACCCCGAACCCGCGGATTAAGAGTCCGCTGCTCTGCCAGTTGAGCTAGCGGCGCTCGCCGGCAACGGCAGGAACGGTAACACGCCACCGACCGGCCCCTTCCGGGGGCGGCCACCCTTTCACGCAAGGGTCCCGGCGGCTACGGCCGGATCACCATCCGCCGGCCGCGCAGCTCCCCTCCGTCAGAGCTCAGGAGCCGATGTCGTGCGAAAAGCTCAGGCCCGGTGCATCGCACCGGGCCTGAGCTTCGCTAGTCGTGCGCCGCCAGGGACTCGAACCCCGAACCCGCGGATTAAGAGTCCGCTGCTCTGCCAGTTGAGCTAGCGGCGCTCGCTGACAACGGGAAGAACCTTAGCACGCCCGCAGAGCCGGGTTCCAATCCGATACCGGGCTCCACCCTTCGGTCGAGCTTAACCGGCGAATGCCCACAAAGTTCGCAGCCCTCCGGTCGCGGGGCGCTGGGCACGGGCCCTCATGCGGCACGATGTCCGCCAGGCACGCGAGAACAGAGGTGGGGATGGGCAGGTTCGCGCGGACCGGGGCGATGGTGGGCGTCCTGGTCCTCACGGCGTCGCTGGCACTGACCGGGTGCGGCGACGACCAGAAGAAGCCGGCGTTCGTAGCCGGCGCGCAGCAGGACGACGCGGTCCCGACCACGTCGCCGGGCACGACGGGCGACCCGAGCCAGCCCGCCCTGCCGGCGTTGGCGGTGAGCCCGGCCGACGGGTCCGACAAGCGGCCGGTCAGCACCGAGATCAGCGCACGGATCCCGGGTGGCGGCAAGGTGTCGAAGGTCGTCCTCACCGCCGCCGACGGCGCCACCGTCGCCGGCCGGCTACGCCGGGACGGCTCGTCGTGGGTGCCGTCGGCCCCGCTGAAGTACGCGACCCGGTACACCGCCACGGTCACCGGTACCGGCACGGACGGCCAGAGCCGGCAGGGCACCAGCAGCTTCACCACGATGGCCAAGCCGAAGTCGATGATCGGCTCCGGGCTCTACATGTTCAGCGGCAAGACGTACGGGGTGGCCATGCCGGTGGTCGCCGAGTTCTCGCCGGGCATCCCGAAGAAGGACCGCGCCGCGGTGCAGAAGCGGATGTTCGTGCAGACCGACCCGCCGCAGCCGGGCGCCTGGCACTGGCTCTACAACGGCACGCAGGCCTACTACCGGGCGCCGGAGTACTGGAAGCCGGGCACCACGATCACCGTCCGGCTGGCGCTGGCCGGGATCCCGTTGAGCAACGGCCGCTACGGCAACGTCGACCGGAGCGCCACCGCCAAGATCGGCCGCGCGTTCGAGATGAAGGTCGACAACGCGACCAAGCAGATGACCGTCTACGAGAACGGCGCGGTGGTCCGCACCCTGCCGGTGAGCCTCGGCAAGAAGAGCACCCCCTCCTCCAGCGGCACCATGGTGGTGATGGAGAAGAAGGAGTCCACGGTCTTCGACACCCGCGACGAGCCGGACCCCCGCAACCAGTACGTCACAAAGATCGACTTCGCCCAGCGGCTGACCTGGGGCGGCGAGTACATCCACTCGGCGCCCTGGTCCGAGGGGGTGCAGGGCCGCCAGAACGTTTCGCACGGCTGCGTCAACGTCTCGATGGCGAACGGACGGTGGCTCTTCGGCAAGACGCTGGTCGGCGACCCGATCACGGTGAAGGGCACCGAGCGGCGGCTGGAGCCGGGCAACGGCTGGACGGCCTGGAGCATGAGCTGGTCGCAGTTCGTCGCGGGCAGCGCCCTGCCGGTACCCGAGGGCGGCCAGGGCTCGCCCTTCTGAACAGGCGTAACGTGGGCGGACGCGCCATCGTCGGCGACCGTTCGCCCAGGTACCGCCGGGCGGCGGAGAGACTCCTCTGCTCGGCAAAGCGCCGCACGGTATCAGAATCGTTACATCACGGGCGGGGTGTTTCGGTTCACGTCCGGCAACGGGTAACCGTTCCGGTGCGTCTGTAGGAGACGATGGGACCCGGGACCACGACTGTGAGGGAAACATGCGAGCTAGCCAGGACGAGCTGATCCGGGGCGGGACCGCCCGGCGCGGCGGGCGACGCCGCGTGTTCGCGGCCGCGGTGCTCGCCGCCGCCATGGCGCTGACCGGCTGCACCAGCGGCGGCGGCAAGGACAAGCCGTCGAGCTGGCAGGGGGGCGGGGAGAAGGGCCCGAAGGCGGCAGCCACCATCACCGAGCCCGCGGCCGACGCCAAGGACGTGCCGGCCTCCACCGCCGTCACCTTCACCACGAAGGAGGCGCAGGAGACCACTGTCGAGCTGAAGGACTCCGCCGGCAAGGCCGTCGAGGGCCAGCTTGCGAAGGACGGGAAGAGCTGGCTGCCGGACGGCGCGCTGAACTACGGCGAGACGTACACCGCGACGGTGACCGCGACCGGCGACGACGGCAAGCCGGCCACCGCGACCAGCACCTTCACCACCATGGCCAAGCCGGGCAAGCAGATCCGGGTCACCAGCTTCCTCGGCGACAACCAGGTCGTCGGGGTGGCCATGCCGCTGATCGTCAAGTTCGGCCGGGCCATCCCGGAGGACTACCGCGACGACCTGCAGCGCCGGATGACGGTCACCGCGAAGCCGGCCCAGGAGGGCATCTGGCACTGGGTGAGCCCGACCGAGGTGCGCTACCGGCCGAAGGAGTTCTGGAAGGCCAACAGCACGGTGACCTACAAGGTGCAGGCGGGTGGGCTGCCGCTCGGCGACGGCTGGTACGGCCGTTCCGACCTGAGCGTCGACATCAAGATCGGCCCGTCGTTCGTGATGACCGTCGACAACCGCACCAAGAAGATGACGGTCACCAGGGACGGCAAGGTGATCAAGACGATCCTGGTGAGCCTCGGCAAGAAGACCACCCCGTCCTCCAGCGGCACCATGGTGGTGATCGAGAAGCTCCGCCACACGGTCTTCGACACCATGGAGGAGCTGGGCCCGGAGGAGGGCTACCGCACCGAGATCGACTACGCGCAGCGGCTCACCTGGGGCGGCGAGTTCATCCATGCCGCGCCCTGGTCGGAGGGCGTGCAGGGCAGGACGAACGTCTCGCACGGCTGCGTGAACGTCTCGATGAAGGACGGCAACTGGCTCTTCGCCAACACCCGGATCGGCGACCCGATCACGGTGAAGGGCACCGAGCGCAAGCTCCAGAACGGCAACGGCTGGACCGACTGGAACATGAGCTGGGACGAGTACGTCAAGGGCAGCGCCCTGCCGTACGAGCCGCCGGCCGAGCCGGGCGACGACACCAGCCCGAGCGCGGACGAGCCGAGCGTCGAGCCGACCCCCTGATCGACGGGCACCGAGCGGCCTCCTCCACCTCCGGAGGGGGCCGCTCGCCGTTGCGAGGACCGGAAAATGATCGAAGCCCCCTCCCGGAGGAGGGGGCTTCGGTCTTCTGGGGTGACTGATGGGAATTGAACCCACGACAACCGGGACCACAACCCGGTGCTCTGCCAACTGAGCTACAGCCACCATGCTCTCCGCGCCGGTCGACCCGGGCGGTGCGCGGACTAATAATAGCCACACCCCTGCCGGCCCCGTCCACCGGGTTCGGGCGGGCCCGCCCGGCGGGGCTCAGAGCTGGGCGGCGATCGCCTTGGCGCTCTCCACGTCCGGGCCGGGCAGCGGCACGAAGACGGTCCGCCGGTAGTACTCCAGCTCGCGGATGCTCTCCCGGATGTCGGCCAGCGCCCGGTGGGCCAGCCCCTTCTGGGGCTGGCCGAAGTACACCCGCGGGTACCAGCGCCGGCAGAGTTCCTTGATCGAGGAGACGTCGATCATGCGGTAGTGCAGGTGGGCGTCGAGCCGGGGCATGTCGCGGGCGATGAAACCCCGGTCCGTGGCGATGGAGTTGCCGCAGAGCGGGGCGGTCCGCGGGTCCTTCACGTGGCTCGCGACGTAGTCGAGCACCATGTCCTCCGCCTCGGCCAGGGTGACCGTGGAGCGGCGTACCTCCTCGGTGAGGCCGGACTTGCCGTGCATGGTGCGCACGATCTCCGGCATCGCCTCCAGCGCCGCCTCGTCGGCGTGGATGACCACGTCGACGCCCTCTCCCAGCACGTTCAGGTCGGGGTCGGTGACGAGCGCGGCGACCTCGATCAGCGCGTCCCGCCCGAGGTCCAACCCGGTCATCTCACAGTCGATCCAGACGAGAAGATCAGCCACCGGGACAGACTACGCGCCACCGACCCGCCCGCGCCTGAAGCACCCTCGCCCGGGTGGACCGCTAGGGTTTCCCCGTGCCAGCCGAACCCGTCGCGCCACCCGCCGTCACCGAGGACGATCCGGGCGGGCGTACGGCTCGTCGGCTGGTCACGGTGGTGGCGCTCGCGGCGGTGCTGCCGGCGCTCTACCTGCCGGGCCTGGTGCACAACTTCTTCGACCTCAAGATCTACATGCGGGCGATGGACTGGTGGGCGGCCGGCAACCCGCTCTACGACTACGTCCAGCCGGACCGGGTCCAGGGCGCGCTCTACTTCACCTATCCCCCGTTCGCCGCGCTGCTGCTGCGGCCGTTCGCGCTGCTGCCGCTGGGCGCCACCATCGCGATCTTCACGGTGCTGACCGTGGTCGGCGTCGTGGTGACCACCCGCTGGCTGGTGCTGCCCGTGGTCCGGCGGCACGACCTGCCGAGGCTGTTCACCGTCACGGTCGCCGTGCTGCTGGTCCTGGCCGTCGAGAGCACCCGGGAGACGCTCACCTTCGGGCAGATCAACATGCTGCTGGTGGTGCTGATCCTGGGCGACCTGCTGTTCGGCGTACCGCAGGGGCGGCGCTGGGCCGGCGTGGGCGTCGGGCTGGCTACGGCGCTCAAGCTCTTCCCCGGCATCTTCGTGCTCTACCTGCTGGCCACCCGGCGGTGGCGGGCGGCGGCGGTGGCCTCGGTGACCGCGGCGCTGGCCACGCTGCTCGCGGCCGCGGTCGCGCCCGGTGACTCGTGGCGGTTCTGGACCCACGAGCTGTGGGCGACCGACCGGGTGGGCCGGACCGACTACACCGGCAACCAGTCGCTGTTCGGCCTCCTCAGCCGGATCACCGCGCCGGACAAGCCCAGCCAGCTCCCGTGGCTGCTGCTGGCGCTGCTGGTCGTGGGGTACGGGCTGTGGCGGGCCGCCCGCGCCGCGCGGGCCGGGGACGCGCTGGCCGGCCTCACCCTGACCGGCCTGGTCGGCGGGCTGGTCAGCCCGATCACCTGGACCCACCACCTGTACTGGTTCATCCCGGCGGTGGTGGTGCTGGTCGACGCGGCGCTGGACGCCGACCGGGGCACGGTGGCGGGCGCCCGCCGGCGGCGCCGGCTGCTCGTCCTCGCCATCGGCACCGGCTTCGTGATCGTCTACGGGGTGGTCACCTTCCAGGACTGGGGCGTCGCCCCGGCGCGCACCGACAACCCCGGCGAGTTCGTCACCCGCAACGCGTACGTCCTGCTCAGCCTGCTGCTGCTGGCCGTGCTGCCGACCCGCCGGCCGGCGCCGGAGCGAGCCGACGCCGCAGCCGAAAACTTGCACTAACTGGACAGAACTCGCGACAAGCGGCGTTCAGCGCTAATCTGGTCCCAACTACCTCAGGTTTCTCCCAGGTAGCACCGAATTCCCCCGGTGACGGTGGCCCTCCGCGTCGGCAGCGCGGAGGGCCACCCGCCGTGTGGGGGCACATGTCACTCGTCGACAGGCGTGGCCGGCCGGACCGGCCGGAGCGTCTCCGCGGCGGTCACCGGGGGCCACGACCAGTCCGCGTCTGCCGCCAGGTCGGCCAGGCTCACCGGCCGCCGGCTCGGAACCGGGCCGATCGCCGCGCGGGACCGCTCGGCGGGCGCCGACCCGACGGAGACCAGTTGCCGGTCGGGCAGGGTGGACGGCTCCGACCGCTGGCCCAGCCCGCTGAGCGAGCTGACCCCCAGCCGCCCGGCCAGCACGGGAACCTGGTCCGGCTCGACCACGAAGACCACCTCGCGCGGGCGGACCGGGCGCAGCAGCAGCACCACGGCGAGGACCACCAGCAGCGTCCCGCCGGCCAGCAGCGCCCAGGCCACCCCCGGGAACCAGCCGGCGCGCAGCTCGGCGCGCAGGTCCAGGGCCAGGTCGGCCCGCCCGTCCGGCCGCATCACCACCAGGCTCAGCGACCGGTCGGCCAGCTCGGCCGGGCTCCACTCCAGGGCGCCGATCCCCTCGCGTACCCAGAAGTCCTGGCCGAGCGGGACGGCGCCGGCGGTGCCGGCGGTGGCCGGGTCGAGGCGGACCGGCAGCGACCCGCGAGCCAGGGCGACCCGGCGAACGGTGGCGTGCGGGACGTCGGCCAGCCACCGCCGCACCTGGTCGGTCGGGGCGAGGCCGAGGAAGGCCGGGCCGTCGGCGGTCCGCGCGGTGAGCCGCAGCCGGGCCTGCCCGGCCCGGGCGACCGGCGCCTCGGCGCGGAGAAGCGCGTCCACGTCGGACACCACGACCGCCCGGGCGGGGGTGCGGACCGTCTCGAAGCGGGCGGCGAAGCCGCCGTCCGGGTCGGCGTGCCGGGCGGCGAGCCAGAGCCCGGCGCCCGCCAGCAGGGCCGGAATCCCCACGGTCAACAGCAGCATGCCGGCGATCGTGCGCACGAAACGCATTCGCGTCGTCCCCCTCGGTAGCGAAGTACCCGGCCGACCTTACCGATGGCGACCACACAATCGCCGGATATCCGCGGCAAGCACCTGAAGGACCGCGGAAAGGCCGCCGGCCCGCCGGAAGATCCGGGCGACCATTCCGGCTCGGCGTGTCTGACGCCACGCCGCGACCCGGAACGGTCGACGGGCCGGCGGACGGGCGCAGGTCAGGACTTCGCGGCGGTCTCCCGGCGGGTACGCAGGAAGGCCAGCCCGCCGAGGACCAGTCCGGCCAGGCCGGCGACCAGACCGGCCACGCCGAACGCGGTGGCCGCGCCGGTGTCGGCGTCGTCCTTGTCGTCGTCCGCGGCGGCCGCCGGGGCGCTCGCGGCCGGCGAGGCGGACGCCGAGGCGGCGGTCAGGGTGAGCACCGGGGCCGGGTTCTCCGGCTCCTCCCCGCCCGGGGTGGGCTCCTGGATCCAGCGGGAGACGTTGCCGTCCGAGTAGGTCTGGAGCACCTTGAACACCATCCGGTCGGCCTGCGGTAACGGGCCCATCGACACCGGGAACTCCTGGAACTCGCCCGGCTTGACCCCGCCGTTCGGCGCCGCCGTCCAGGTGAGCTTGGAGACGGCCTCGGTGAGCTGGCTGCCGTGCACCTCGATCGGCGGGTCGACCTTGCGCTTCTCCACCGTCACCGTCCAGCCGGGCACCGGCATGGTGGAGACCGAGCCGACCGGGGCGTTCTCCGGCAGGTTCACCTCGACCTTGGTGGTCGACGCCGTGTCGCTCTCGTTCGGCACCCGGAAGGCGAAGCGGCCGTAGCCGCCCTGCGTGGCCTCCTTCGGGTTGACGGTGACGTGCGCCGAGGCCGCCCCGGCCAGGCCGAGCACGGCCGTGGCCACGGCGGCGAGGGTGAGTGCGGCGGCGGTTGCGGGACGCCGGAGACGGATCATGTGAGCGAGCCTTCCGTTACTTCACGGGCACGGTGGCGGTCACCGTGGCCTGGTCGATGTCGGACGTACGGACGGTGAAGCGCAGCTGCCACTGCCCCGCCGCCGGGAGGCTGATCTCGCCGGTGGCGTGGTTGTCGGTCAGCGGCAGCAGCGGGATCGTGATCGGCTCGATGCCGGCCGACGGCAGCGCGGCGGTGGCCTTCCACTCCTGCACCGGCTGGGGCCGGTTGTCCTTCGTGTACGCGTAGAGGTGCAGCGAGTTGTTGCCGGTCTCGGCCGGGTCCAGCTCCACCTGGAGCGAGTAGATCGGGCTGCTCAGCGTGGTGGAGAAGTAGCCGGCCGGGGCGCCGGCCACGTTGGCCGAGGCGGTCCGGGCCGGGGTGGTCTGCACCAGCGTCGCCGATACGCCGAGCACCACCGCGGTGATCGCCAGCTCGGCCAGCACCGCCCGGCGCATCGACCCCGGGCGCCCCGCGGCGGTGCGCCGCCGGACCAGCGCCCGGGAGTACGCGGCCACCCCGATCACCAGCGCGAACAGCACGATCTTGGCGAGCAGCAGCCGCCCGTACGTGGTGTCGACCAGCGCCTTCGGGGTGGCCACCTCGATCAGCCCCTGCACGGTGCCGGCGAGCAGCAGCGCGGCCACCGCCAGCGCCGCCCAGCGGGACCAGATCGGCAGGATCGCGTCCAGCTCCCGCTCGTCGGCCCGGCGCAGCAGGAAGACCGCGAGCATCACCAGGCCGCCCAGCCAGACGGCCATGCTGCCCAGGTGCACGGCGTCCACCACCACCGACACGGCGGGCGCCGGCGACGCGGCCGGGTGCCCGGCAAGGGGCCAGGTGAACAGCGCCGCCCCGCCGAGGATGGCCAGGATGAGCCCGTCGGTGCGGCCGACCGGGCCGGCGAAGAGGGGGCGGAGCAGGAACGCCGCCGCGGCGAGCAGGCCGAGCCGGACCAGGTGGGCGGTGCCGTACGTGCTGCCCAGCACGTCGCCGATGCCGGAGCCGGAGATGTCGAACAGGCCGCCGCCGTTGGTGTAGGGCACCTGGAGCCACAGCTCGGCGAGGGTGGCCACGGCCAGCAGGCCCAGCCCCGACCAGGCCAGCCGGGCGGGGCCGCGCCGGGACAGCCGGCGCGGCCAGAGCGCGGCCAGCACCAGGGCCGGGCCGACGAGCAGCAGCAGCCCGACGTAGCCCAGGTACTTGACCACCTTGACGGCGTTGCCCACCACCGGGTTCGCCCGGGTGTCCGTGCCGGTGTCGGTCGGCGGTGTGGACGGCGCGCCGACCGAGTAGGTGAACGCCCCGGAGACCGGGTGGCTGTCGGCCGAGATCACCCGGTAGCTGACCAGGTAGGTGCCGCGCGCGCCGGACGGGTCCACCGGGATGGTGACCACCGCGCCCTTGAAGGTGGGCTCGCCCCGGTCGGCGCGGGAACCGTCGGGAGCGATCACCCGGATCTTGTCGGGGACCTTGCGGACCCCCTCGCTGAAGGTGATCACCACCTCGGCGGGCGCGCTGGGCACCACGGCCGAGGCCGCGGGGCTGCTGCTCACCAGCACCGCGTGGGCGCTGGCCGGGGTGGCCGGGGCCAGCAGCAGGGCGACGAGGGTGACCAGCAGTCCGGCGGCGGCCCCCAGCCGGGTGGTCCGGCGACGGTCGGCGCCGGCCACGGGGCGGCGGCGTACGGCAGCAGTCATGACCGCCATGCTTCCCGAACCGTGCGGCGCCCGGCGACCCGACCTCATCCGCGTCCCGGCCCCGTGGCCGGCCGTTCGACGCGGGCCGACCGGGCCCGGCG
>NZ_MUYZ01000519.1:0-2677 GCF_003013775.1 Micromonospora sp. MH33 | reverse complement strand
GGGTCCCGCCGGTGTCCTCGGGGGCGGCCGATTCGAGGACGGTGTGGGCGTTCGTGCCGCTGACCCCGAACGCGGAGACGCCGGCCCGGCGGGGCCGGCCGGTGTCGGGCCACGGCCGCGCCTCGGTCAGCAGCTCGACCGCGCCGGCGGACCAGTCGACGTGCGGGGTGGGGCGGTCGACGTGCAGGGTGGCCGGCAGCCGGCCGTGCCGCATGGCCAGCACCATCTTGATCACGCCGGCCACTCCGGCGGCGGCCTGGGTGTGGCCGATGTTCGACTTGACCGACCCGAGCAGCAGCGGGGCGGCGTCGCCCCGGTCCTGCCCGTACGTGGCCAGCAGCGCCTGCGCCTCGATCGGGTCGCCGAGGGTGGTGCCGGTGCCGTGCGCCTCGACGACGTCGACCTCACCGGCGGTGAGTCCCGCGTTCGTCAGCGCCTGCCGGATGACCCGTCGCTGGGCGGGGCCGTTCGGGGCGGTCAGCCCGCTGCTCGCGCCGTCCTGGTTGACCGCGCTGCCGCGGACCACGGCGAGCACGGGGTGACCGTGGCGGCGGGCGTCGGACAGCCGCTCGACCAGCAGCATGCCGACCCCCTCCGACCAGCCCGTGCCGTCGGCGGCGGCGGCGAACGACTTGCACCGGCCGTCGGTGGACAGGCCGCGCTGCCGGGAGAACTCGACGAAGACGGTCGGGGTGGCCATCACCGACACCCCGCCGGCCAGGGCCAGGGTGCACTCCCCCAGCCGCAGCGCCTGGCAGGCCAGGTGCAGCGCGACCAGCGACGACGAGCAGGCGGTGTCCACGGTGACCGCCGGCCCTTCGAGGCCGAGGGCGTACGCGATCCGGCCGCTGGCCACGGCGGCGGCGCTGCCGGTGCCGAGGTAGCCCTCGACCCCGCCGCCGACGCCGGTGAGCAGCGCGGCGTAGTCGCCCTGGCTGCTGGTGGCCGCGTACACGCCGGTGGGCGCGCCGCGCAGCGTGGTGGGGTCGATGCCGGCGGACTCGAACGCCTCCCAGGCGGTCTCCAGCAGCAGCCGCTGCTGCGGGTCCATGGCCAGGGCCTCCCGCGGGCTGATGCCGAAGAAGGCCGGGTCGAAGTCGCCGGCGTCGGGCAGGAAGCCGCCGTCGCGGACGTAGGAGGTGCCCCGGCTGTCCGGGTCGGTGTCGTAGAGCGCGTCGAGGTCCCAGCCGCGGTCGGCGGGGAACGGGGCCATCGCGTCCCGGCCCTCGGCGACCAGCTCCCAGAGCTGTTGCGGCGAGCGGACGCCGCCCGGGAACCGGCAGCTCATCCCGATGATCGCCACCGGTTCGGTGAGCCGGTCGGTGAGCTGCCGGTTCTGCTGCTTGAGCTTCTGGTTGTCCAGGAGGGACGCGCGCAGCGCGGCGACCACCTCGTCCAGTGAGACACTCATCGGGGCCTCCCTGCGGCCGGCCGGGTCACGAGTCGGATCCTTCGAGGGCCATCCGGACCAGCCCGGCGACGTCGAGGTCGCGGATCTCGCCCTCCGGCGCGGCCGGCGGCGCCCCGACGGTCGGCGCCGGGCCGGCGGTGTCGCGGCCGAGGCGCAGCAGCTGGTCGAGCAGGCCGGCCTGGCGCAGCCGGTCCAGGGGGATCGCGGCGAGCACCCGGCGGACGGTCTCCTCGTCGCCGCCCTCGCCCGGGTCGCCCTCGTCGGGGAACAGCTCCGCGTAGAGGTGGTCGGCGAGGGCGGCCGGGGTCGGATGGTCGAAGACCACGGTGGTGGACAGCTCGTGCCCGGTGGCCGCGGTGAGCAGGTTGCGCAGCTCCACCGCGGTGAGCGAGTCGAAGCCGAGGTCGAGGAAGCCCCGGTCGGCGTCCACGGCGTCGGCGGAGGGGTGCCCGAGCACCTTCGCCGCGTCGGTGCGCACCATGTCCAGCAGGGCGGCGCGCCGCTCCTCGGCGGGGAGCGGGCGCAGCTCGGCGACCAGGTCCCGGCCGGTGGGGGCGGCCGGGCCGGCCGGCTCGGCGGGTCGGGCGGCGAGCGCCCGGACGGCCGGCAGGTCGGCCAGGAGCGGGCTGGGCCGCAGCGCGGTGAAGAGTGGGTGGAAGGTGGCCCAATCGACATCGGCGACGGTGACGCAGGTGTCGCCGGCGGCGAGGGCGTGCCGCAGCCCGGCCATCGCCAGTCCCGGCGGCATCACCCGCAGGCCACGGCGGCGCAGCTGCTCCGGAGCGTCCTCGCCGAACATGCCGGACTCGGTCCACGGCCCCCAGGCGACCGAGGTGGCGGCCAGCCCGTGGGCCCGCCGCCGCTCGGCGAGCGCGTCGAGGTACGCGTTGCCGGCCGCGTACGCGCCCTGCCCGCCGCTGCCCCAGACGGCGGCGATCGAGGAGAACAGCACGAAGGCGTCCAGCTCGACGCCGTCGAGCAGCTCGTCGAGGAGTTCGGCGCCGGCCAGCTTGGGGCCGATCACGTACGCCAGGTCCTCGAGGGTGGTCTCGGCCAGCGGCACCACCTCGCTGACCCCGGCGGCGTGCACCACGGCGCGCAGCGGCGGGCCGTCCCGGCGCAGGTCGGCGAGGAGGTCGGCCATGCCGGCCCGGTCGGCCGCGTCGCACCGGGCCACCCGGCAGTCGACCCCGAGCGCGGCCAGGTCGGCGAGGAGTTCGGCGGCGCCGGGGGTGTCGGCGCCGCGCCGGCTGGTCAGCACGATCC
>NZ_MUYZ01000518.1:0-2685 GCF_003013775.1 Micromonospora sp. MH33 | reverse complement strand
ACTTGAACGTGCCGTCCTCGTTGGCCGCCTTGGACCACGGGACGCTGATCGCGGTCGGCACGTGGCCGGCACGCTGGTCGGGAGCGGGCCGTCGGCGGGGTCGAGCAGCTCCGCGGTGAGCGCCGGGTCCGGCGCGGGGAGCCCGGGCAGGTGCCGGGCCTCCGCCTCGACCAGCTCCGCGACCGGCAGGATCCGGTAGATCACCTCGCCGTCGTCGAGCCGCACCGGCAGCTCGGTGCCGGGCAGGGCGCACCCGTGGAACCCGGCCGCCTCGATCCTCAGCCGCTCCAGGTGCTCGTTGCGCCGGCGCCAGTCCCGGGCCGCCGCCTCGTACGCGCGCCGCCGGCGTTCGTTCTCGCGCCGCGCCCATGCAATCTGCCGTCCCAGCTCGGGGTGACGCCCGGCCGGGGTGGACCGTCTCGCCGTCACACCCGGTACAACGGCCTCCACCCACCGTGGACACGTGAGGGCGGCTATCGTCCGCTTTGGTGACGGTACGTCCGTGCCTACAATCGTCGCATGCCGGAGATCGTCCAGCTGCTCGCCTCGCCGGTGCACCGCTACGTGGGCCGGCCGGCCGACGGCCCGGCCCCGGCGCCGCCCGGCGAACTGGTGGAGCAGGTCCGGATCCGGGCCGGCCTGGGCATCGTCGGCGACCGCTACTTCGGCCGGCCGGCACACCGCGAGGCGAGCGTGACCCTGATCGCGCAGGAGTCGCTGCCCGCCGGCGCCGACCTCAGCCAGGTCCGGCGCAACGTGCTGACCGCTGGCATCGCCGTGGACGAGCTGGTCGGGCGGGTGCTCACCCTGGACTCCGGCGACGGGCCGGTCAGCTTGCGGGTGCACCGGGCCGCCCCGCCCTGCGCCTGGCTGGACATCACGGTCGCGCCCGGCACCTGGAAGGCGCTGCGCGGCCGGGGCGGTGTGCGCTGCGCCCCGCTCACCGACGGCGTGCTGCGGGTCGGGCCGGTCGAGGTCACCGTCGGCTCCTGAGCGGGCCCGGGAACTTTCCGGCCCCGCCGGCCGACCAACCTGCGACCGTCCGGCCGGCGGCGAGGTGGCAGGGAGGACGCCAGGGATGAACCGAGCGAGGCCCGTGCCCGTACCGTCGATCATGACGACGGTGGACCGGCGGGCCGGTCGCGGATGAGCCCCGAGGCCGACGACGAGCAGGTGACCCGGTGGGCGCACCGGGCCGGCCGGGGTGACCAGCAGGCCGCCGCCGCGTTCGTCCGGGCCCTCCAGGGCCCGGTGTGGCGGTTCCTCGCGCACCTGGCCGGCCCCGCCGAGGCCGACGACCTGACCCAGGAGACGTTCCTGCGCGCGCTGCGCGGCCTGCCCGGTTTCGCCGGCCGGTCCGCGGCGCGCACCTGGGTCTTCACCATCGCCCGCCGGGTCGCCGTGGACCACGTCCGGGCCGCCACGGCGCGCCCCCGGGTGGCCGCGCTGCCCGACTGGCAGGCGGCCCAGGTGTGCGGCTGCCCGGTCGGCACCATCCGCTCCCGGGTGGCCCGGGCCCGCGAGGACCTGGTCGCCGCCTGGCAGGACGATGCCCGGGGCGGTCGGGTGGTCTGACGGCGGCCCTGGACCGGGGGCGTGCCGCGCCGGGACCGGCCCGCCGTTCGGGCCGTCAGGCGGCCCGGGTGTCGCGGGCCTGCGCGGCGTACGGCGTGGGGGGCAGAAGGCGCAGCGGGGCCGGCTCCGGCGGCTCCTCGGTGCGCAGCGACCAGCGCGACCCGGCCGGGCGGCCCGGTCGGGGCGGCGTGCCGCCCGGGAGCCACCGGGGCCGGGCGAGCAGCACCATCACCACCCAGCCGACCAGCAGGAAGCCGTGGCTGACCAGCCGCTGCACCGCCACCTGCCCGGTGATCAGGTCGTTCACCGACAGCAGCACCAGGGTGGCGACGAACGCGCTGAGCATCGGCAGCAGCCCCGCCGGGGCGGAGCGCCGCAACGCCACGTAGAGGAAGCCGGCGCCCACCGCCACGTTCCAGGCGGCCGACTCGTGCCACAGGTGCTGGCCGGTGGCGTGCCCGTGGTCGATCACGGTCTCGCGGCCGACCTGGGCCAGGCCGAGCACGAGCTGCACCGCGCCGAGCAGCCCGAGCACCCCGCGCAGCCCGAGCGCCAGCCGCTCCCGCCACCCGGGCCGGGGCGGCGGCGCGGCGGCGAGCACCGCGTCGACCAGGTCGGGCACCTGCGGGGCGAGCTGCGTACGGGCCCGCCGGGTCACCCCGGCGGCCGCCTCGAACCAGCCCCGGCAGCCGGCGCAGCCCGCCAGGTGTGCCTCGGCCGCCGCGCTCTCCGACCGGGACGCCTCCCCGTCCAGCTCCGCCGACAGGATCTCCCGCCACTGCTCACACGCCATGTAGAGGTAGTCGTCCGCACGGCCCGCCTGGTTCCCGCGGCCCGGGCCGATCCGCCGGTCAGAGCCCGAAGAAGTCCAGGTAGGCGTCAATCTGGTGGGCGAGCATCGGCTCGCCGGGGTGCGCCGGCAGGCCGCGTTCGCGCGCCGCGCGCAGCAGCGCGGTCTCCGCCGGGGACATGATGATGTCCGCGACCACCGCGTGCGCCGGCAGGTCCGCCACCGCGAACGGCGGCGGGTCGTCGGGCCGCAGCCCCAGCGGGGTCGCGTTCACCGCGAGGTCGGCGTCGGCCAGCCGCGGCCGCGTCGCGGCCTCGACC
>NZ_MUYZ01000517.1:0-2689 GCF_003013775.1 Micromonospora sp. MH33 | reverse complement strand
GGCGGGGCGCCACGAAGGCGGTGGCGGCCGCCAGGGCGAGCGAGTCGGCGCCGCCGGAGCAGGCCACCAGCACCGGCCCGGCCCCGGGCAGCCCGGTCAACGCCCGGCGTACGGCGAGCCGGACGGCGGCGACCGGCGGGGCGAGCGCCGTGCCCGTCTTCGTTCGCGACTGCGGGGCTCGCAAACCCGGCTCACTCCTCGCGCCGAACCGGCAACTCAGCCGGCGACCGGGGGGACGTTCGCCGGGCCGCCGTGCACGCGGGCCACCCAGGCGTCCGGGTCGCCCAGCTCGTCGAGCCGGGGCAGGGTGAGCGGCGAGGAGAAGATCTTGTTGAAGCCGGCCATGCCGACCCGGTCCACCACGCCGTGCACGAACTTGCGGCCCTCCGCGTACTGGCGCATCTTGACCTCGATGCCGAGCAGCCGGCGGATCGCCTTCTCCAGCGGGTTGCCGGACTCACGGCGGCGGTTGAAGGCCGCCCGGATCGACTCGACGCTGGGGATGACCTGCGGGCCGACGCCGTCCATGACGAACTCGGCGTGCCCCTCCAGCAGGGTCATCAGCGCGGTGAGCCGGTCCAGCACGGCCCGCTGCGCCGGGGTCTGCACGATGTCCAGCACGCTGGCCCGGCTGTTCGGGTCCTTCACCGCGTCGGCGAGCGTGGCCACGCCGCGGCGCAGCCGCTCCAGCACGTGCTCGCCGCCCTGCGACGCGTCGACGAACGCCTGCACCTCGCTGAGGAAGTACGCGCGCATCCACGGCACGGCGGTGAACTGGGTCCGGTGGGTCACCTCGTGCAGGCAGACCCAGAGCCGGAAGTCCCGGGGGTCGGCCCCCAGCTTCCGCTCCACCTCGACGATGTTCGGGGCCACCAGCAGCAGCTGGCCGGGGTCGCCGGCGAAGACCTCGTACTGGCCGAGCACCCGGCCGGAGAGGTACGCCAGCACGGTGCCGGCCTGCACCCCGGTGAGCCGGGAACCGATCGCCTCGGTGAACGGCCCGGGGCGCTTGTCGCCGGAGAGCCGGTCCACCAGCGGGGTGATCACCTCGCGCAGCCCGGCGATGTTGGCGGCCGCCCAGTCGCGGCGGTCGACCACGCGTACCGGCGGGTGCGCGACCTGGGAGCGCAGGCCGGTGTAGTCGGCGACGTGCCCGGCGGCCTCCTCGGTCAGCCGGCGCAGCTCGCCCACCACGTCGGTGGCCTCGGCGTACGACACCCGGGGGCCCGACTTGCCCAGCGCCCCCGCGGTCGCGGCGGCCAGATCCCAGTCCACGAACTGCGCCATGAACCCACCGTACCCGCGCCGCGACACCGCAACCCGGGCTCGCGCCGGCCGATCGACGCCGGTCGCAGCGGGCGGGAGGTCAGCGGCAGCCGCAGCCGGCCAGCGCGGAGGTGATCCGGTCGAGGGCCTGCCGGGTCTCGTCGAGGGTGTCCGGCGTGCGGTCGGTGAGGACGGCGAAGGTGAGCAGCCGGCCGTCGGCCGTGGTGACCAGCCCGGCGATGGCGTTCACCCCGCTGAGCGTCCCGGTCTTCGCCCGGACCACGCCCGCACCGGCCTTGGTCACCGCCGCCTGGTAGCGCTCGTCCAGGGTGCCGGACCAGCCGCCCACCGGCAGGCCACCGAAGATCGCGGCCAGATCGGGGTGGCTCCCGTTGCCGGCGAGCGTGATCAGGTCGGTGAGCAGCGACGGGCTGATCCGGTTGGTGCGGGACAGCCCGCTGCCGTCGGCCAGGCTGATCTCGTCGGCCGGCAGCCCCAGCTCGCCGAGCACCTGGTCGGTGGCGGCCGCGCCGCCGGCGAACGAGCCGGGCTTGCCCTTGGCGAGCGCGACCTGGCGGGCCATCGCCTCGGCGATCACGTTGTCGCTGTCACTGATCATGATGTCGACCAGGCGGACCATCGGCAGCGACTCGACCTTGCCCAGCTCGGTCCCGGGGGCGGGCGTCCCGGCCGCGGACGCGCCGGAGTCGGCGGGTGCCGTGCCCCGCTTCACCTCGCCGGCGTCCCCGGAGAGCCCGAGGAGCTTGGCGAACTGCCGGCCGGCGGTCAGGTCCGGCTGGGGCATCCGCTCGGCGGCGTGGTTGGCGGCCTCGGCGGTCCGGCGGGCCTCCGCCGCGTCCCGGCGCGCGCCATCGGTCATCAGGGCGGTGATCGCCGCGCCGAACCCGCCGGTGGGGATGTCGGCGTCCCAGCCGGGCCCGTACAACGGGCCGCTGAACAGGGACGAGTCGACGGTGACCTTGGTCGGGGCGGTGCCGCCGAGCGCCTTGCGCACCTGGGCGGCGAGGTCGTCCAGCCGGGCCGCGCCCGGGTAGAAGCCGTCCTTGTCGACCGCGAGGGTCGGGTCGCCGCCGCCCACCAGGACCACCTCGCCGGGCGCCGCGCCGGCCACCGCCCGGGTCGGAATCCGGTACGCCGGGCCGCGAGCGGCCAGCACGGCGACCCCGGTGGCCAGCTTGGTCACCGAGGCGGGCACGGTCGGGCGTCCTGCCCGCTGCCGTAGAGCGCCTGGCCGGTGGTCACGTCGGCCACCGACACGTTCACCCGGTCGCCGAGCGCGGCGGCGCGGACCAGGGGTTCGAGCGCGGCGCGTACCCCCTCGGGGGTGGGCAGCGGCGCGTTGCCGTCGGCGCCGGCCAGCACGGCGGGCGGGGGCGGCTCGGGCGACTGCGCGGCGGCGGTC
>NZ_MUYZ01000516.1:0-2693 GCF_003013775.1 Micromonospora sp. MH33 | reverse complement strand
TTCACCGCTGTCCACGCCCTGGCCGGTTGCCTCCTGGCGACCGACGTCGACGCCGAGCATCTGGGCTGGGGCCAGCCCCTGACGCTGCTGCTCATCCACACCCGACCCCTTCACACGCCCTCGCCCGCGCACGCTGTGCGCAGCGTGGAATTCCCGCTGCGCCGCGACGACCTCACCGACTCCGCTGGCCTGCCCGCTCTGCTGCACCGCCTCGCCGCGGGCTTGCGCCAGCCCCACGCGTCCACGCCCTACCAGGCCACCCTGGACACGATCGTCCGCCTGATCCGGGCGACCGAACCCGATGCGCGGCTCCTGGCCTGGGCCACCTGCTACGACGACATCCTCACCATCGGCGACGCGCCACGGCAGGTCCGCCGGATCGACGCCGTCGACACCGACGGTCGTCTCTACCAGCTCACCCACCCGCGCGGCGATGACCACCCGCTGCTGCTCATCGACGACACCCCCAAACCGGGCGACGTCCCCGCCACCTACCCAGGGCTGACCGCCCTCCTCACCGCCACCGCCCGACCGGCCACCAGCGGCGGCCACGGGGCGCATGGCATGACCGGCCCGCGGCGGCGCCCTGACGGCACCGACGAGGAGCCGATCTTCATCACGTGGGGGCCCGACGGGGCGTCGCTGCGCTGCCAGGTGTGCGGGGCCGTCGACGAGGTCGTCCAGGACGAGATGCCGTCCATGGCCGGCTACGGCGACGACACCTACCTCCGCTGCAGCCGCTGCGGATCCGTCGAGACCAGCGACCCGATCTTCGGCTGGCGCGCCAAGCCCGCCCCCTGGCCGGCACCCCCGCAACAGGACAAGGCGTGACGTCCCGTCCAGCGTCTCGGCCACCGGTCCGCGCACCTCATGCCCTCCCATTCCCGCATCTGCTGCGAAGGAGACCTGCCCCGTGAGCACCCACTGCTTCGTCGGCACCACCGATCCTGGGAACCCGCACCTCGTGCACGCCCGGTTCGTGCTCCTCGACGGGCACCCGGGCGTCGTCGTGCCCACCCTCGCCGCGATCTGGGTTGGCCACGCCCGCCGCGACGCCCACGCGCTGAATACCGCGCTCCTCGCCTTCGACTGGGAGTACCTCGACCCGAATATCACCGCCGCCACCGAATCCGGGTTCGCCGGGCAGCGCGCGGTGCCCGGCGTCGGCATGACCCTCGCCAGCAGCAGCGACGGTGCCATCGACGAGCCGGAACCGGTCACCGTGTTCCCGCTGTCCCACGCCCGGCACCTCGACGCGGAATGGATCTACCTGATCGACCCGCTCACCGGCACGGTCGCCGTGCACACCGACGACGGGCAGCACCTGGCTCGCTACCGGCTCGCCGACTGCCTGCCCCCGTCACCGGCTGCCACCCGCACCCCCGCGAGCCGCTCCCCGGCAGCCCGCCACGCCCGGCAGGCAGTGGCGGTCCTGCGGTGAGCGGGCGCGGTCTCGCCGCAATCGCCGCCGGGGTGCTCGCCGTACTGATGCTGTGCGCGGGCGGGATCGGAATGCTGTTCACCGGCGGTGGCACCGCCTCGGCCGCGTGCAACGGCACAGTCGGCCCAGGCCGGCAGCCACTGCTGCCCGCCGTCACCGTGTCCCCGCCCGCCGGCGTTGGGGGCTGGACCGGCGAGCAGGTCACCAACGCCGCGGTGATCGTGTCCGTCGGCGTCGAGCTCACGGTCCCGCCCCGAGGTTGGGTCGTCGCCCTGGCCACCGCCATGCAGGAGTCCACCCTGCGCAACCTTCCCGGCGGGGACCGCGACTCGGTGGGGCTGTTCCAACAGCGCCCGTCCCAAGGCTGGGGCACACCCGCCCAACTCCAGGACCCCCGCTACTCGGCCGGCCGGTTCTACCAGGCGTTGCTGGCCGTCGACGGTTGGCAGGCCATGCCGCTGACCGACGCCGCCCAAGCGGTGCAGCGCTCCGCCTACCCCGGCGCCTACGCGAAGTGGGAGGACGACGCGATCGCTCTGATCCGCGCCCTGACCGGCGGCACCCCCGCCGGGCCCGTCGGAGGGGATCTGGAGCAGGCGATAAGCAACCCGCTGTGCCTGTTAGACGCAGGTGACGGCCAGCCCGGCAGCGAGCAGGTGCCGCTGCCCGCCGGGTTCGCGCTGCCGGCGGGCACGCCGGCGCCGGTCGTCACGGCGATCGGCTGGGTCCTGGCGCAACTCGGCAGCCCGTACACCTTCGGCGGGGACTGCACCGCACCCCACTCCAGTATCCCCGCCCGCCAATGCGACTGCTCATCGCTGATGCAGCAGGCCTACCAGGCCGCCGGCATCACCCTGCCCCGCACCACCAGCGACCAGATCCACGCCGGCCGGCCGGTCACCGACTACCGGGACCTGCAGCCGGGGGACCTGCTGTTCATTCCCGGCAGCCGCGGCACCACCGCCAAGCCAGGGCACGTGGGCCTCTACCTCGGCCAAGGGCTGATCGTGCAGGCCCCGCACAGCGGCGACGTCGTCAAGATCAGCCGCCTGTCCGCGTGGGCCGAGCAGCTCGCCGCCGCGCGCCGGGTCATCGGCTGAACCACGCATCCCCCAAACAGGGAATCCCGTCAGCCGGGGCGCCCTCCGGGCGCCGACGGCTGCGGATCCTCCATCCCTTCGGAGAGGACATCACCGTGACCGACACGGACCACATCAGCAGCAGGAAACAGCCGGGGACCCGGCCCGAGGAC
>NZ_MUYZ01000515.1:0-2696 GCF_003013775.1 Micromonospora sp. MH33 | reverse complement strand
CCGTCGCGGGCGCAGCGCCGGTCCGGGCCGCGGTGGTGGCCGGCGCGCTGCTGTCGCGTCCGGCCGTCGCGGGTGGAGTGCTGGTCAGGACCGCGGCCCTGACCGGCGCGGCGGGCTTGCGCCGTCGGCGCGCGGGGATGCCGTGCGCCGTGTGGGTGTCGGTGCTGAGCATCGCGGCGCCCAACGCGACCGCGTGTTTCGGGTGGGTGTTGATCAGGATTGGCCGCCGCAGTGTGTCCCGCAGCAACTGGGTAACCAGGGGGATCTGGGACGATCCGCCGACCAGAAGCACGGCGGTGAGGTCCTGCAGCGTGATGCCGGCGGCGGTCAGAGTCCGCCGGAACGTTTCAATGGTGGTTTCCACGGGCGGCGTGATCATCTGCTCGAACGCTTCCCGAGTTACGGTCACGTGCCGGACCGAGTCGGGCAGCGGCACCGTGACGTCCGCCTTCTCGTGGGTGGACAGCGCCTCTTTCGCGAGCATGCAGTCACGTTGCAGGGTGGCCAGGATTGAAGCGGTACCGGGATCGGTCGGGTCCAGCGTGGTGATCGCACCGCCCAGCTCGCGGTCGACATGGTCCATGATTGCCTGATCGAAGTCGGCGCCGCCGAGCCATTCGATGCCCTCGGGGGTACCGATGATCTCCAGGCCGTCTCGGCCGTTGCGGACCACCGCGCTGTCGAATGTGCCCCCGCCCAGGTCGTAGACCGCGAGCAGACCGTCCGGGGGCAGTGGCTGAGTGGAGCAGTAGTAGGTGGCCGCGGCAACCGGCTCCGTGATGGTGATGATGGTCGGGCCGTCCGACCCGGCCACCGACCCCGGCTCGGCCTGCGGGTGGGGCAGGCCGGCCAGGTGCGGGATGGCTGCGAACTGCTCGCGCCGGTACGGACCCCACACCGCCGGGTGGGTCAGCACGATCCGGTCGGGCGGGCCGCCCTGGGCCTGGCTGACGGTGTCCACCACGGAACCGAGCAGAGCGGCCATCAGGGCGGTGGGAGAGTACGGCGCCCCGTCCAGGATCACCGGGGTGGGATCACCGAGACGGCGCTTGAACTCCCGCGCCGCCCGGCTGGGGTCCTGCAGACCGAGGCGGTCGGCCGCCTCACCGGTCTGCAGCGCACCCTTCTCGTCAAGGTAGGCGACCGACGGCGTAACGACCGCCTGCCCGGCCAGCGGCGCCATGTCCAGGGCCCAGGCGGAGGCGGTCGCCGCAGCGGTAAAGCTGGTACCCAGGTCGACGCCCAACCCGTACATACTCAGATTCCCCTCGTCGTGCCCACGGCCGCTACCATCCTTGGCTGTCATAGTTGAAATACGTAGGCGACCTCGAAGCAGATCACATCGCGCCGTCACACCCGACCGTAGAAGGCGAAGGGCTCTGCTTGAGGGGTGGCCATCAGTTCTCCTGGTTCGAGTTGCCGGTGCGGTGGCCGTTAAGGCGTCGAAGTAGCCGCAGTAGGGCGGCAGCGGCGCCTGGTGGCAGCTCCGGTGGTTGGTCCGCGCCCTGGCGGTCCGGTGGGTCGTCCTGGGGGCTTCCTCCGAGGGTTGGTTGCGACCCGGTTCCTCCAGCGGGCATGAAGAAGCGGCCGGTGTCGTCAGGCATCGGCCGCTGGTTTGAGCAGGTTTCGTTGCATCTGCGCGGGTGTCGGGAGTGTGGATCTAACGGTGTTTCCGGCCTGACCCACCGGGCGTTGTGCCTGGTGAGGAGGGTGCCGTGATGACCGCGACACTGAACGACGTGACCGGACGGAAGAAGCGGCCTGAGCCGTCGGCGGAGGAGAAGGCCGCCGCCGAGCTGGTCCGGGCGGCCAAGGAACAGTGCCTGTCGCTGACCGGCCCGGACGGGCTGCTCAAGCAGTTGACCAAGACGGTCCTGGAGACCGCGTTGAACGAGGAGATCACCGAGCACCTCGGCTTTGAGAAACACGATCCAGCTGGTGCGGGGTCGGGCAACATCCGTAACGGCAGCCGGCCGAAGACGGTCCTGACCGACACCACCGGCCCAGTGCAGGTCGATGTGCCGCGGGACCGGGCTGGCACGTTCGAACCCCAGATCGTGCGCAAGCGGCAGCGGCGCCTGTCGGGGGTTGACGAGGTCGTGTTGTCGTTGTATGCCAAGGGTTTGACGACCGGGAAGACCTCGGCGCACTTCGCCGAGATCTATGGGGCGTCGGTGTGAGGAGACGATCTCGCGGATCACCGACAAGGTGATCGAGGAGATGACCGACTGGTCCCGCCGGCCCTTGGACGAGATCTACGCCGCGGTGTTCATCGACGCCATCATCGTGAAGGGTGCGGGCTCTGTCGCCGGTTGTGTGAAGCGTTCAGTGCGCGAGTAGGACGCGTTTGCGGGGGTAGGTCGAGGCTGGCGCGGCCGAACATCTGTCGTTTGATCATCTTGAGGCGGTTGATGTTGCCTTCGACGGGGCCGGAGCTGTGCGGCAGGGTCAGGCCGTTGCGGACGGCGTCGAGGTCGCGGCGCGTGTGTGACCAGCCGGTTGAAGTCCCGTCCAGATCCGACGTGACCTGGCAGTCCCGCATAGAAGCCCGGCCCAGTGAGGGGCGTTCAGTAACGTCGAATCATCATCCATTAGCGGTGAGGAGCGTGATGTAGCCGGTGGAGTACACGGATGTTGCCGAGTTCGGTCCGAGTGTGACGCGTCCTGCCGGCACCTTTTTGGCGAACACGACGAAG
>NZ_MUYZ01000514.1:0-2697 GCF_003013775.1 Micromonospora sp. MH33 | reverse complement strand
CCCCGGCGGAACCGGCCACCGCGTCCCGCCGTCGCGCCGAGCGTGGTGCTGGCGAGGCTGGTGGCGCCGCCCGCGCCGTCGGGGAACGGCCAGAGGGCGGCGAGCAGGGCGGCCCGGCGGGCCAGCTCGCGCAGGCCCCGCTCCTCCCACTCCCCGCCGTAGCCGGCGCCGGCCACCCGGTCCAGGATCTCCAGGAACACCTGGGCGGGCTGCGGCCGCTCGTCGGGACGCTTGGCCATGCCGTGCCGGAGCAGCTCGTGCACCGGCGCCGGGGCCGGGTCGGTCGGGATCGGCGCGGAGGCGTGCTGCTCGCGCAGGGTGAACAGGTCCGGCCCCTCGTACGGGGGCCGGCCGGTGAGGCACTCGAAGAAGGTGGCGGTGGCCGCGTAGATGTCGCAGGCCGGGCTGGCCGGCGCACCGGTCCACTGCTCGGGGGCCATGTAGCGGGGCGTGCCGGAGACGGTGGTGTCGGAGCCCCGGCCGACCGGCATGGCGATGCCGAAGTCGGCGAGCTTGCTCAGCCCCTCACCGGTGACCAGCACGTTCTCCGGCTTGTAGTCGCGGTGCACCACGCCGCGGGCGTGCGCGGCGGCGAGCCCGGCGAGCGAGCCCTTCAGCACGCAGAGCGCCGCCTCGGGGGTGGTTGGCCCGTGCGCGCGCAGCATCTGGCGCAGCGAGACCCCGTTGACCAGCTCCATGACGATGGCCGCGCCGTGCGGTGACTCGACGTACTCGTAGAGGCGGCTGACGTGCCGGTCGTCGATCTCGCCGAGCAGCCGGGCCTCCTCCCGGAAGGCGGTCCGGAAGGAGGAGTCCGCGCCGATGTCGCGCACCAGGTACTTGATGGCGACCGGGGTGCCGGTGGCGTCGTGGGTGGCGAGCACGACGCTGCCCGACGCACCGGCGCCGAGCCGACGGACCGGCGTGTAGCCGGACAGTTGCCAGCCGCTCATGCGACGAACTCCACGGCGTTCCAGGGGCGGGTGTCGGCCTCCGCCTCGCTGGTCATTCTGGTCGCGCCGGAGCCGCCGTCCATCGGCGCAACGGGTGCTTCCGCGCGCCGGACGGCGACCCCGGACCCGGGGTGCCGGCCGGGTCCGGGGTCGGTCGCGGACGGGCCGGACGGGTCGGCCGGCGGGTGGTCGGTCAGGGACACACCGCCACTGCTAGCAGACGCCGGCAAGCCCGCCGGTCAGATGGCGGCGGCCTGGACGACCTTCCACTCGCCGTGCACCGGCACCAGGGTGAGCACCACCCGGTTCTGGTCCACCTTCTCCCCCGCCGTGGTCACGTTGCGCCGGTACTGGTTGAGGTAGAGCAGCAGCTCCACCCGGTCCGGCTCGGCGCTGACCACGCCGGTGGCGGAAACCTCGGCGAGCACCACGGCCTGCTGTTTCGTGGCCGTCGCCTTGAGGGCGGTGGTGGTCTGCGCGTACTCGTCGGCGAACGCGCCGGTGGCGAAGGTGCGGCCGTTGGCGACGCTGTCGTCGAACGTGCGGTAGTCGTACGAGAACAGCGCCTTGGCGGCGGCCGGGGCGGTGGCCAGGGCCTGCCGGACGGCCTGGTCGCGCTGGCCGGCGCGGCGGTCGGCGGTCCAGCCGGCCACCGCAACGGCGGCGGCCAGCAGCAGCGCGACGACGAGCAGCGGCACGGGCCGCAGCGGGGGTCGGCGCAGGACGGTCGGTACGCGCATCGGTCTCCTCCTGTCGGTCATCCGACGAACTGGAGCTTGGTCACGAGCCAGTCCCCCGAGTCCCGGTCCCGGACCAGGTCCAGCTGGATCCGGTAGTGCGACGGCCGCCCGTCGGGCGCCTTGACGTTGCGGACGGTGGCGTCGACCGCGACCAGCACCACCGCGCGCCGCCGGTCGCCGGACACGATCCCGGCGCGCAGCACGGTGCCCTGCGACTGGACCTTGTTCTCCACCACGGCGGCGCGGACCTGGGCCTGGCCGCGGGTGAACTCGTCCTTGAAGTCGCCGGTGGCGCCGGCGGTGATCCGGCTCAGGTCCCGGTCGACGCTGGCCGCGCTGACCGAGACGAAGTTGACCGCGGCCTGCCGGGCGGCGGCGACGGCCGCCCGGCGGGCCTGGTCGGTGGCGCGGTCGACGTACCAGCGGTGGCCCTGCACGCCGGCGCCGGCCAGGGCGGCGGCGAGCAGCACCACGAGCAGCGCGGTGAGCGCCCGGGCGCGGCGGCGCGGGACGGCGCCGGCCGGCTCGGCGGCGACGTCCGGCTCTTCGGCGGCGGCCGGCCCGGCGGGCTCCGGATGGGGATCCGGCAGGTCCTCGACCTCGGCCGGATCGCCGACGACGGTCAGGTCGCCGGCCTCGGTGGGGTCCTCGACGGGTTCCTGGTCGAGCCGTTCCAGCACCCGTTCGATCGGCTCGGCGGGTCCGGGCACCGCCCGGGTGACCAGGCGGCGGCGCGGTGGCGTCGGGCCGCCGGCCTTCGCGCCCTTGATGACCTTCAACGTGGTGTTCCTACGGCTGGGCACCGCCACCTCCTCGGGTACGCCGGTCACGGGGTCACCCCGGCGAGCAAGAGCTGTTTCCAGGACTGGGCGCCGGCGGTGCGGTACTGGCCGCCGGTGCCGCCGAACTGCAGGGGACGGCCGTCGGCGCCGAGCACCAGGCCGGTCGCCGGGTCGTACCCGGGGTCGCCGCCGCGGGCGGCCTCCGGCGGGGGCGCGGGGTCG
>NZ_MUYZ01000513.1:0-2712 GCF_003013775.1 Micromonospora sp. MH33 | reverse complement strand
CCGGCGAGCAGCCCGGGCCGGCGCGCGGCCGGCGCGGCGGCCTCCGTACCGGCCGGCGGCTCGGCGGCGGCGGGGCGGTACTCCTCGACGATGACGTGGGCGTTGGTGCCGCTGACCCCGAACGAGGAGACGCCACCCCGGCGGGGGCGGCCCAGCTCAGGCCAGGGCCGGTTCTCGGTGATCAGCTCGACCGCCCCGGCGGACCAGTCGACGTGCGGGGACGGCGCGTCGACGTGCAGGGTCGCCGGCAGTACGCCGTGCCGCAGCGCCATCACCATCTTGACCAGGCCGGCGACCCCGGCGGCACTCTGCGTGTGGCCGATGTTCGACTTCACCGAGCCCAGCCAGAGCGGCCGGTCGGCGGGGCGGTCCTGGCCGTACGTGGCGAGCAGGGCCTGCGCCTCGATCGGGTCGCCCAGGGTGGTGCCGGTGCCGTGCGCCTCGACCAGGTCGACGTCGGCGGCGCCGAGCCGGGCGTTGGCCAGGGCCGCCCGGATCACCCGCTGCTGGGAGGGGCCGTTCGGGGCGGTGAGGCCGTTGGACGCGCCGTCCTGGTTGAGGGCGCTGCCGCGGATCACGGCGAGGATCGGGTGGCCGTTGCGCTCGGCGTCGGCGAGCCGCTCGACCACGATTACGCCCCCGCCCTCGCCCCAGCCGGTGCCGTCGGCGCCGGCCGCGAACGCCTTGCACCGCCCGTCGACGGACATGCCGCGCTGCCGGGAGAAGACGACGAAGACGCCCGGGGTGGCCATCACCGTGACGCCGCCGGCGATGGCCAGGTCGCACTCGCGGCGGCGCAGCGCGTGCACGGCCAGGTGCAGGGCTACCAGCGACGACGAGCAGGCGGTGTCGACGGTGACGGCGGGGCCGTTGAGGCCGAGGGTGAACGAGATCCGGCCGGATGCGACGCTGGTGGTGTTGCCGGTGCCGAGGTACATGTCGACGCCCTCGGGCACGTGCGGCAGGCCCATCCCGTAGTTGGACGTGGTCACCCCGGCGAAGACGCCGGTCTGGCTGCCGCGCAGCGAGAGCGGGTCGATGCCGGCCCGCTCGATCGCCTCCCAGGAGGTCTCCAGCAGCAGGCGCTGCTGCGGGTCCATGGCGAGTGCCTCGCGGGGCGAGATGCCGAACAGGGACGGGTCGAAGTCGCCGGCACCGTCGAGGAAGCCGCCCACCCGGGTGTAGCTCTTGCCGGGCGTGTTCGGGTCGGGGTCGTAGAGCGACTCCACGTCCCAGCCCCGGTCGTCGGGGAACTCGGTGAGCGCGTCCCGGCCGTCGGCCACAAGGTCCCAGAGGTCCTCGGGAGACCGTACGCCGCCGGGGAAGCGGCAGCTCATCGACACGATGGCGAGCGGCTCCTGGTCCCGCTCCTCGACGGTCTGCAGCTTGCGCTTCGTGTCGTGCAGGTCGGCGGTCACCCGCTTGAGGAAGTACCGCAGCTTGTCGTCGTCGCTCATCGGGTCGCACCTGCCTCGATCCGCGGTTCGGTCATGTCAGGAGATTCCAAACTCTTTGCTGATGAAGTCGAAGATCTCGTCGTCGCTGGCCGCGTCGAGGTCGGGCCGGTCCGGCTCGGCCGCCGGGCCGGCGAGGTCGGTCGCCTTGGCGAGCAGGTCGCGCATCCGGGCGGTGAACCGGTCCCGGGTCACCGGATCGAGGGGAAGGGTGGTGAGCAGGGTCTCCACGGTGTCGATGCCCTGGAAGAGGGGCTGGGTGGAGGGGGCGGCGTCGGCGGCGATCTCGCCGGCCAGCTTCTCGGCGAGGGCCTGTGGCGTCGGGTAGTCGAAGACCAGCGTGGCGGGCAGCCGCAGCCCGGACAGGGTGTTGAGGCGGTTGCGCAGGTCGACCGCGGTGAGCGAGTCGAAGCCCAGGTCGGTGAAGAGCCGTCCCGGGTCGACGGCGTCGGCGCCGGCGTGGCCGAGGACGGCGGCGATGTTGGCCCGGACCACGTCGAGGACCACCTTCCGCCGCTCGGGGTCGGCCAGGCCGGCGAGCCGCTGGCCCAGCGACACGCCGCCGGTCCCGGCGCCGGCGGCGTCGGCCGAGCGCCGCAGCGGCACCCGGACCAGGCCGCGCAGGATCGGGGCGAGGGCGCCGGACTCCGCCTGCGCCCGCAGCGCCGCGACGTCGAGCCGCACGGGTACGACGGACGCCGCGTCCAGCCGCCAGGCCGCGTCGAACAGGTGCAGGGCCTGCTCGGTGGGGAGCCCTCCGGCGCCCTGCTCGGCCATCCGCCGCACGTCGGCGTCGCCGAGGTGGCCGGTCATGCCGCTGGCCTGCTCCCACAGTCCCCAGGCGAGCGATATGCCGGGCAGCCCGCGCGCCCGTCGGTGCGCGGCGAGCGCGTCGAGGAAGGCGTTCGCGGCGGCGTAGTTCGCCTGGCCGGCGCTGCCGAGGGTGGCGGCCGCCGAGGAGAAGAGCACGAACGCGGCGAGGTCCCGGTCGGCGGTGAGCCGGTGCAGGTGCCAGGCCGCGTCGATCTTCGGTACGGCGACCGCGTCGAGCCGTTCGGGGGTGAGCGACTCCAGCACGCCGTCGTCGAGCACGCCGGCCGCGTGCACCACGGCGGTGAGCGGGTGCGCGGCGGGGATCCCGGCGAGCAGCGCGGCGAGGGCGTCCGGGTCGGCGGCGTCGCAGGCGGCGACGGTCACCTCCGTCCCGGCCGCGGCCAGGTCGGTGACCAGGTCGCCGATGCCGTCGGCGGCGGCGCCC
>NZ_MUYZ01000512.1:0-2728 GCF_003013775.1 Micromonospora sp. MH33 | reverse complement strand
CGGCAGCCGTGGCATCCGCACCTGGTCGAGCAGCCGTACGGCCCGGGCCTGCCGCCGGGCCGCCTCCTCCGCCGCGCCCGGCCGGGCGACCAGCACGTCCGCCAGCGCGTCGACGAGGTCGGCGAGGCCGCCCGCCGCCCCGGCGAGGCGCTGCGGGAAGCCGACCGGCGCCGGGTCCGGCCAGAGCGTCACCTCGGCGAGCGCGACCAGGCACACCCCCAGCGTGACGCCGGCCAGCCGGGCCGGGAGGGAGTCCGGCCGGTACGGCGGGAAGCACGCCAGGATGTAGAAGAGCTGGAGCGCGTTGGCCAGCCCGACCAGGCGCGGCCCGCCGACCCCGGCGAACGCCACGGCGAACCCGACGACGAGCATCCCGGCGGACGCCGCCGCGGTGCTGACCGCCAGCACGGTGCCGACCGCCACGAGCGACCAGGCCACCGGAAGGGCGGCCAGCAGGGTCCGGGCCCGCTCCGCGGGCGGCCCCGGCAGCTGGGCGAAACTGCCCGTGGCGACCGTGCCGAAGAGGGCGTAGGTGGCGAGGGTGACGTCGCCCAGGCCGTAGCGGCAGCCGTAGAAGACGAGTGAGGCGACGACGGTCAGCCGGGCCGCCCGGCGGATCAGGCGGTAGCCCGGGTCCCGGCGACGCAGCCGGTTCCGCAGCTCCTCGCCGGGCCGTCGACGCATGACCACACCGCTCCCCGACAGGTCTACCCGGGGGTGGCGGGCCGTCTGCTCCGGGACTCTATCCGCTCAGGCGCGGTGACGGTCCGCGGATGGACCGACGGCGAGTGTCCGCGATCGGGATGCTCCCCGTCTCCGGCGCGCCTAGGCTGCCCGGTAGGCGAGGTGGGGGAGCGGCGGATGACGCGGGTGGCGGTGCTCGGGCTCGGCGGCATGGGCGCGCCGATGGCGGCGAACCTGGTCCGGGCCGGGCTGACCACGGTAGTGTGGAACCGGCACCCGGAGCCGGCCCGCGCGCTCGGCGACCAGGGCGCCGAGGTCGCCGCCGACCCGGCCGACGCGGTACGCGGGGCCGACGTGGTGGTGACCATGGTGACCGACGCGGCCGCGGTGCGCGGGATCGCCGTCGACCAGGGGATGCTGGCCGCGCTGCCCGACGGCGCGGTCTGGGCGCAGATGAGCACCATCGGGGTGACCGAGATCGGGCGCCTGGCCGAGCTGGTCCGCGCCGAGCGCCCCACGGTGACGCTGGTGGACGCGCCGGTGGCCGGCAGCCGGGGTCCGGCCGAACAGGGCCGTCTCGTCGTCCTCGCGTCCGGCCCCGAGCAGGTGCGGGACCGGGTGGCGCCCGTCTTCGACGCGGTCGGGCAGCAGACTGTCTGGGTCGGGCCGGTCGGCGCCGGGTCACGGCTGAAGTTGGTCAACAACCTGCTGCTCGCCTTCGTGAACGAGGGGATCGCCGCGGCGGTCGCCCTCGGCGACGCGCTCGGCCTGGACCGCGACACGGTGCACGGGGCCCTGCGCGGCAGCCCGCTGGTGTCGCCCTGGGCCGCCGACAAGCTGGACCGGATCGCCGGGGACGACTACACGACGCAGTACTCCCTGGCCCTGGCGCTCAAGGACGTGGACCTCGCGCTGCGAGAGGTGCCGGCCGGCCGGTTCCCGGCCGCCGAGGCCCTGGCCGGCGAGTGGCGGCGCGCGGTGGAGCAGGGCCTCGGCGGCGATGACCTGACGGTGGTGACGCGGGCCCTCGCCAGAGAGGCGACCCGGTAGCACGCGCCGGGCCACCCGGCAGGACTACAGCGGTCGGCCGTCCCAGCGGGCGAGCCCGGCCGCCGCCACCAGGCGGCCGACCGCCGCGCCGACCTCGTCGGTGTTCCGGAAGTGGATGCCCGACCACACCCGGGCGTCGATGTTGTCCCGGGTGAGCTCGCGCCAGTCCCGGTAGGTCAGGGTGACGCCGGCGGCGGTGGGGCTCGTCAGCTCCACCGGCCCGGCGGGCCGCCCGGCGAGGGTCCGCAGGACGATCTCCGCGGCCCCGGCGTAGGTGGTGTGCCCGCTGGGGTACTCCGGATGGGCGGGGGTGGTGATCAGCGGGGTCCACGCCGGATCCGGCGCGATGTCCCCGGTCCGGATCGCGGTGACCGGGCGCCAGCGCAGGTCACGGTACTTCGCCGCGTAGGTGACGATCTGGGCGTCGACGGTCGCCGCGTGGAAGAGGGCGACGAGCGCCACCCGGCGGGCGGTCCCGCGGGCCCGCCCGGCGATGGCGGCGCGCAGCGCACCGGTGTAGCCGGTCAGCGAGGTCTGTGCCCAGAAGCGCGCCATGTCGGTCTGCCGGTCGGTGCGCCTGCTGCTCTGCGCCGCCCCGACCGCCCGGCTCTCGGCCAGGTCGCGGGCGTAGCGACTGCTGTCGAGCGCCGGGGGCGGCCCGGGCAGGTACGCCGGCACGTCGTCGATCAGGAACGGCCGAGCGTCGCCCTGGCCCGCCTGCACGGCGGCGGCGAAACCCGGCGGGGTCGGCTGCCAGACGCCGGGCGCCGGCGGCGGCGGGGTGAAGGGCCGGTTGACCGAGGCGAGGTCGAGCCCGTCGCCGGCCCGCTCGGCGAGTACGCCGCGGGCGGCGTCCCGACCGCTCTCGACCGCGGCGCGGACGGCCGCGGCCGGACCGAGCCGGTCCAGCGTGGCCGCGAGGGCCGCGTCCAGGTCGGTGGTGCGCGCCGGCGCCAGCGTGGTGAGGGCCTCGTGCACGGCCCCGGCGAGCGCG
>NZ_MUYZ01000511.1:0-2732 GCF_003013775.1 Micromonospora sp. MH33 | reverse complement strand
GACCGGCACCGGCCGGCCGGCGGCCCGGTGCGCCCGGGACAGCTCCAGGTCGACCGCGCCCAGCCCGGCCAGCCGGCGCGCCACCGCGCGGCGGGCCGCCGGCAGCGCCGTACGATCGGACACCGCCACCCGGACCGCCCTACGACGCCACCACCAGCGGACCTCGAAGAACCCGTCCACGCTCATGCGCCGAGCGTCCCCGGCGAGGCTGGAGGGGACGTGGGCCGTGCCTGTGCTCCGGCTGTGGGTCCGCCCCGACCGGCCGGGCCGCGCGGATCCCGCCGGCCGGCCCACACAGCTGGTACACAGGACCAGGACAGGACCGGCACAGCGGGTGCGCCCACGATGGGGGTCATGGTCATGAACGGGCAGGCCGCGCAGGGCCGGATCGAGCTGCGCCGACCCGACGGCGAACCGGTGCGGGTGCTGGTGGTGGACGACGAGCCGACGCTCACCGACCTGCTCTCGATGGCGCTGCGCTACGAGGGCTGGCAGGTGACGACCGCCGGCAACGGGATGGCGGCGATCAGCGCCGCCCGGCAGTTCAAGCCCGACGCCGTGGTGCTCGACGTCATGCTCCCGGACCTGGACGGTTTCCAGGTGCTGCGCCGGCTGCGCGAGCAGGCCCCCACCGTGCCGGTGCTCTTCCTGACCGCCCGGGACGCGGTGGAGGAGCGGATCGCCGGGCTCACCGTCGGCGGCGACGACTACGTCACCAAGCCCTTCAGCCTCGAAGAGGTGATCGCCCGGCTGCGCGCCCTGCTGCGCCGCTCCGGCTTCGCGGTCGCCGCCCGCGAGGAGGCGGTGCTCACCGTCGGCGACCTCAGCCTCGACGAGGACAGCCACGAGGTCCGCCGCGGCGGCGACCTGATCAACCTCACCGCCACCGAGTTCGAGCTGCTGCGCTACCTGATGCGCAACCCGCGCCGGGTGCTCAGCAAGGCGCAGATCCTCGACCGGGTCTGGAACTACGACTTCGGCGGCCAGGCCAACGTGGTCGAGCTGTACATCTCGTACCTGCGCAAGAAGATCGACGCGGGCCGTGAGCCCATGATCCACACATTGCGCGGCGCGGGTTATGTCCTCAAGCCCGCGGAGTGACCGGGGCGGCCGGCTGCGGCGGCGGCTGGCGGGCTGGTCTCTGCGCCGCCGCCTGGTGCTCTCCGTGGTGGCACTGCTGGCCCTGGTCAGCATCGGCATCGGCGGGCTGACCACGATCGCCCTGCGCCACTTCCTGGTCGGCGAGGTGGACAAGCAGCTCACCATGGCTGACCGGCGCACCGGCGACGTGCCGCCGTGGCTGCGTCCGCCCGGTGACCCGCGCCGGGCGAACCCCTGCGACCAACCGGCACCGGAGCCGCCGCGCGGCTTTCCACCCGGCTCGATCGCCCTGCGGACCGCCTGCGGAGCGACCACTGCCACGATGCGAGCCGAATCCGGGGAGACCGAGACGGTTCCGGCCACCGACATCGCCGCGCTCGCCGCGCTACCTCCCGACGGGCAGCCCCGTACCGTCGAGCTCGGCGACCGCGGTGACTATCGGGCGGTGGCCCATCGGTCGCCGGACGGCGACGTGCTGGCGGCCGTCGCCATCCCGCTCGCCGGGGTCCAGGACACCGTCATGTGGGTGCTGGTCGCCCAGGCCGGGCTGGTCACCGCCGGGCTGATCATCGCCGGCGGGCTCGGCGCGCTGATCGTCCGGGCCGCGCTGCGCCCGCTGAACCGGGTCGCGGCCACCGCCGCCCGGGTCACCGAGCTGCCCCTGGACCGGGGCGAGGTGGCCCTGTCGGTGCGGGTGCCGGCGGCCGACACCGACCCCCGTACCGAGGTCGGGCAGGTGGGCGGCGCACTCAACCGGATGCTCGGCCACGTCGCCGCCGCGCTCGCCGCCCGGCAGGCCAGCGAGATGCGGGTACGCCAGTTCGTCGCCGACGCCAGCCACGAGCTGCGTACCCCGCTCGCCGCCATCCGCGGCTACGCCGAGGTGGCCCGGCGCGGCCGGGACGAGGTGCCGCCGGATGTGGCGCACGCCCTGCGCCGGGTGGAGTCGGAGAGCACCCGGATGACCAGCCTCGTCGACGACCTGCTGCTGCTCGCCCGGATCGACTCCGGCCGTCCGCTGGCGGCCGAGCCGGTCGACCTCACCGCCATGGTGGTCAACGCGGTGAGCGACGCCCATGTGGCCGGTCCCGGGCACCGCTGGCAGCTCGACCTGCCCGACGAGCCGGTGAGCGTCACCGGCGACGCCCACCGGCTGCATCAGGTGCTGGCGAACCTGCTCGCCAACGCCCGGGTGCACACCCCGCCCGGCACCACGGTGACCACCCGGCTGGCGCCGGTGGCCGGCGGCGTCGAGCTGAGCGTCACCGACGACGGCCCCGGCATCCCCGAGGAGCTGCAACCGGAGGTTTTCGAGCGGTTCGCCCGTGGCGATAGCTCGCGCTCCCGGGCGCACGGCAGCACCGGCCTCGGGCTGGCCATCGTGGCGGCCGTGGTGGAGGCCCACCACGGCGAGGTCGAGGTGGCGAGCCGCCCCGGCCGGACCGTCTTCACGGTGCGGCTGCCCGAACCCACAGCCGACGCATAGGTCGCTCACGGGGGCGGGCCAGCGGGCCGCCCCAGGCTTGCCGGCATGGACAGAACAGAGAGCCTGCTGACCGCGCCCACGGCCGGGTCGCCCGCGGCCGACCCGGCCCCCGCGCCCGCCCCGGAACCGGCGCGGCCCCCGGCGC
>NZ_MUYZ01000510.1:0-2741 GCF_003013775.1 Micromonospora sp. MH33 | reverse complement strand
GCGGGCGGCGGGACCGGGACGGCCGCGTGGCCGCGGCGGCGTGCGGCGCGGGCGGCGGGGTGAGGGTGACCGGGACGCCGGTGGGCTGGCGCGCGCCGGTGACGCGGGCCAGTTCCTCGTCGCCGGCGCGTACCCGGGCGGTATGCGGGGTGATGCCGGCGACGGTCATCAGCCGGGAGACGTCCCGGCGCTGCTCCGGCAGGACCAGGGTGACCACGGCGCCGGACTCCCCCGCCCGGGCGGTCCGCCCGCCCCGGTGCAGGTAGTCCTTCGCCTCGGTCGGCGGGTCGGCGTTGACCACCAGGTCCAGCCCGTCCACGTGGATGCCCCGGGCCGCCACGTCGGTGGCCACCAGCGCGGTGACGTGCCCGGTGCGGAACTGCTCCAGGATCCGGGTGCGCTGCGGTTGGCTCTTGCCGCCGTGCAGCGCCGCGGCGCGTACCCCCTTGGCGAGCAGTTGGCGGGCGACCCGGTCGGCGCGGTGCTTGGTCGCCATGAACAGGATGGTGCGGCCCTCGCGGGCGGCGATGTGGGCCAGTGCGGCGGGCTTGTCGTCCGCCTCGACGTGCAGCACGTGGTGGGTCATCGCGGTCACCGTGGCGGTGCCCGGGTCAACGGAGTGCGACACGGGGTTGCTCAGGAAGCGGCGGACCAGCCGGTCCACGCCCCCGTCCAGGGTGGCCGAGAAGAGCATCCGCTGGCCGTTCGGGTCGACCTGCTCCAGCAGCTTCGTCACCTGCGGCAGGAAGCCCATGTCGGCCATCTGGTCGGCCTCGTCGAGCACGGTGACGGCCACCTGGTCGAGCCGGGCGTCGCCGCGGTTGATCAGGTCGTGCAGCCGGCCCGGGGTGGCCACCAGCACCTCGGCGCCGGCGCGCAGCGCGTCCGCCTGCCGCTGGAGGGAGAGCCCCCCGACCACGGTGGCGCAGCGCAGCCCGAGCGCCCGGGCGTACGGGGTGAGCGCCGCGGTGACCTGCTGGGCCAGTTCGCGGGTGGGTACCAGCACCAGCGCCAGCGGGCGGCCGGGGCGGGCCCGGCGACCGGCCGTGCGGTGCAGCAGCGGCAGCCCGAAGGCCAGCGTCTTGCCCGAGCCGGTGCGCCCGCGGCCGAGCACGTCCCGGCCGGCCAGCGAGTCCGGCAGGGTCGCCGTCTGGATCGGGAACGGCTCGGTGATGCCCTGCGCGGCCAGCTCGGCGACCAGCTCCGGGGCCAGGCCGGTGGCGGCGAAGGTGGGAATGGTCATGGTCATGCGAAAAGCCTTCCTCGACGCGGCACGTGTCGAGGAAGGGCGCCGGGGAGCGGCGCGTCACCGGGGTCACCGGTGGTCACAAGCACGAACCGAAAGGGTACGGGCCGGCCCGCCGCAGCACGCCACGTCCCGCGGAGCGGGTGGGCGGCGCAGCGGACCGGCCCGTCACCGCGCCCGGGGGGCGCGATGGGTGTTACCGGATGATCCGAAGATCAGAGCGGACGGATGTTCTCCGCCTGCGGGCCCTTCTGGCCCTGGGTCACCTCGAACTCGACCCGCTGGTTCTCGTCCAGGCTCCGGTAGCCGGAGGACTGGATCGCCGAGAAGTGGGCGAAGACGTCGGCGCCGCCGTCGTCCGGGGTGATGAAGCCGAAGCCCTTGTCAGCGTTGAACCACTTGACGGTGCCAATTGCCATTTGTTTCGTCTCCTTGACGGAACGTTCGGACCCGCACCTGTTGCGGACCGAAGGGAGCACACCGCGCGCGAGTGCGCGGCGTACCTGTCGCTGCTGGTCGCCCCGCCCGGAGAACTCCGGACACAACAAAGAGCGCCTGGGGCCACAATCCGCCAGGCGCACACAGAGTCTCTGGAAACCAAAACTGCAACGTCGTCAGCCTAGCACGATCTCGGCAACGCCGCGCCCTCTGTCGGAAATTCCGGCACCGCGGCGACGAGCGCGGTCAGCCCCGCGGCGTCGAGCAGGTCGGCGGGGCGGACGGTCACCCCGTCCCGGACGTAGTGGAAGGCGGCCCCGACCCGGTCGACCGGCACCCCGGCCAGCTCGGCCCAGGCCAGTCGGTAGACGGCGAGCTGCACGGCGGCGGCGTCGGCCTCCCGCCCGGCGGGCTGCCGGCCGGTCTTCCAGTCGACCACGTCGTAGCGGCCGCCGGGGCGGGCGAAGACCGCGTCCATCCGGCCCCGGACCACCACCCCGGCGATCACCGTGGCGAAGGGCACCTCCACCTCCACCGGCACCCGGTCGGCCCACTCGCTGGCCAGGAAGCGCTGCTGGAGTTCGGTGAGCGCCTCGTCCGGGGCGGCGTCGTCGTCGGCCGCCCCGGGCAGCTCGTCCACGTCGAGCAGCCGGTCGGCGCCGAAGCGCTGCTCCAGCCAGGTGTGGAACGCGGTGCCCCGCCGGGCGTACGGGTTGGGCTCTGTGGGCATCGGACGGCGCAGCGTCCGGGCCAGCGCCTCCGGGTTCCGGCGCAGCGCCACCAGTTGGGTCACCGACAGGTGCCCGGGCAGCTCCACCTCGACCGCCTCGGCCCGCCGGGCCAGCTCGGCCCGTTCGGCGAGGAGCAGGTCGGCCTCCCGCCGCCAGCGGGCCACCTCGGTGTCCTCGGCGGGCTCGGCAGCCGGCCGGGTTTCCTCGGCATCACCGGCAGGCCCGGAGCCGGCGGACAGCAGCGCCTCCTCGCGGCGGGCCGCCTCGGGGTCGGCCAGGCAGCGGCGGACCAGGGCGGCCGCCTCGGCCAGCGCCGGCCGGCGGGC
>NZ_MUYZ01000051.1:0-31438 GCF_003013775.1 Micromonospora sp. MH33 | reverse complement strand
CCGGGCTCGCCGCCCGGCTCACCCGGGTCGCCCGGCTCGGCCGCCCGGACCACGCCGGTCACGGTCGGCGAGGCCGCCGCCCACGCCGGCGCCACCGCGACGGCCGCCGCCATCCCGGCGAGCAGTGCGGGTACGAGCAGCGCGGGGGTACCTCGGAGCGCGGCGCGCCGAGCAGGCCGTACGCGGGGGCGGGCCATCTGTCCTCCGTGACGCTCAGTGAGGTTTCATTATTTGGCAACAGTTGCCTTCGGGCACTAGTACCGCGAGGAAACAAATACGTAACGTGTTTCGGGTGTCTTGACGGGCGGCCCGGTAGGCTCCCGACCGTGACCGGTTACCTCGGGTCGTACGCCACGCTCGGTCTCCTGCTGCTCGCCGCCGTGCTCTTCTTCGTTACGGCGTTCTCAGCCAATCGGGTGTTACGTCCTGGCCGTCCGGCCGATCCCTGGGGCAAGCGGGCCACGTATGAGTGCGGTCTCGACCCGGTCGGCGGCGACTGGGCGCAGATGCAGATCCGCTACTACGTCTACGCCTACCTGTACGTGCTCTTCGCCGTGGAGGCGGTCTTCCTCTTCCCCTGGGCGCTGATCTTCGACCGACCCGGGTTCGGCGTGACCACCGTGGTGGAGATGGGCGTCTTCGTGGCCGTGGTGGCGCTCGGCATCCTCTACGCCTGGCGCCGGAACATCCTCCGCTGGGCCTGACCCGGCTCAGGCCAGCCCGCGCCGGGTGAGGGCCGGCGGCCGGTCCCCCCGGATCGTGGCCACCATGTCCAGCACCCGGCGGGTCTCGCGGACCTGGTGGGCGCGGAACACCCGGGCGCCGAGCCAGGCCGATACCGCGGTGGCCGCCAGCGTGCCCTCCAGCCGGTCGGGCACCGGCAGGTCCAGGGTCTCGCCGATGAAGTCCTTGTTCGACAGGGCGACCAGCAGCGGCCAGCCGGTGTCGGTCAGCTCGCCCAGCCGCCGGGTGATCTCCAACGAGTGCCGGGTGTTCTTGCCGAAGTCGTGCGCCGGGTCGATCAGGACGCCGTCCCGCCGTACGCCGAGGCCGACCGCGCGCTCGGCGAGGCCGGTGACCGTCGCGATCACGTCGGCCACCACGTCGTCGAACGCGGCCCGGTGCGGCCGGGTCCGCGGGGTGAGCCCGCCCGCGTGCGAGCAGACCAGCCCGGCGCCGGTCGCCGCGGCGACCCGGGCCAGCACCGGATCCGCCCCCGACCAGGTGTCGTTGAGCAGGTCGGCGCCGGCCGCCACCGCCTCCACCGCCACCTCGGCGCGCCAGGTGTCGATCGAGATGACCACGTCCGGGAAGGCGGCCCGGACCGCGGCGATGGTGTCCACGGTGCGGCGGATCTCCTCGGCCACGTCGACCTCGTCGCCCGGCCCGGCCTTCACCCCGCCGATGTCGATGATCTCGGCGCCCTCGGTCACCGCCCGCTCGACCGCGCGCAGCGCGCTGTCCTGCGCGAACGTGGCGCCCCGGTCGAAGAACGAGTCCGGCGTGCGGTTGACGATCGCCATCACCACCAGCTCGCCCGGGGAGAAGGTCCGCCCGCCGAGCCGCAGCGCCCCGGTCATGCCCGCCTCCGCATCGCCGATCCTCCCCGGTCGCCCCCGACGCTATCCGGTGCCGCCCCGGCCGGGCCGCGCGGCGTCACCGCCGCCGGACCGGCGCGCCGGGGTTGTTCGCGGCCCGGCCGACACCGCCCCGTCGCCGACCTGGTGAGCCGGACGGGGGCGGGGGGCGATTCCGATCGGAGGCGGCGGAGGGCTCGCCCGATCCCCGCCCGCATGCCACGATCTCCCCATGGGTGAGGTTCTGCTCCTCTTGGTCGTCGCGCTGATCGTCGCGGCGGTGGTGTTCGGGGTGACGGTGCTGGTCTCCGGGCGGGATCCGGGCCTGGCACCGGCCGAGCCGGACGGGCGGGCCGTGCCCCTGCCGGGCAGTCGCCCGCTGGACGAGTCGGACGTCGCCGAGGTGCGCTTCGACACCGCGCTGCGCGGCTACCGGATGGCCCAGGTCGACGCGGCGTTGCGCCGGGCCGCGTACGACATCGGCTACAAGACCGAGCTGATCGGCGTACTGGAGGCCGAGAACGCCGCGCTCCGCGAGGGCCGGATCGAGGAGGCCGACGCCCTGCGCCGGGCCCGTGCGGAGGCCGCGGCGACCGGTGCGGAGGCCGAGGCCCCCGCCCCGAAACCGACCACCGGTCAGCCGATCGCCGACCCGCCGGCCGGTGAGTCGCTCACCGCCGAGGCCGGCGTGGCGGAGGCCCCGGCCGCCGCCGCCGTCGAGGACGTGGCCACGTTGCCGTCCGCCCCTGCCCCGACGGCGGCCACCGGCCGGCCGGCCCCGATCGCCCCGGTGGCGGCCCCGGTCGACCAGACCCCGCCCGAGGTCGGTCTCCGGCCGCCCGCCGACCCGACCGACCGCGAGCCCACCGCCGACGCCGCCGGCGAGGCCACTGACGCCGGCCCGGCCGCCGACCGCGCCCGCGACGCCGGCGGGGCCGACATCGACGACGACGCCGAACGGGACCGCGGGCCGGTGGTCCGCTCGGAGTCCGCGTGATCGGCGCGGACGGCGGTGCCGGCTTCGCCGAGGCGGCGCAGCCCGGGGCCGCCGAGGTCACCGCGACGGTGATCGTCAGAGCGCCGGCCGAGCGGGTCTTCGCCGCGCTGACCGCGTGGGAGCGGCAGTCCGACTGGATCCCGCTCACCACCGTCCGGGTGGTCGAGGGGGACGGCGGCGAGGGGAGCCTGGTCGAGGCGGTCACCGCGCTCGGCCCGGCCGTGCTCCGGGACGAGATGCGGGTGGTCCGGGTGGACGCGCCGTACGAGGTCCGGGTGGTGCACTGCGGCCGGCTGCTGCGCGGCCCCGGCGTGCTGCGCTGCACCCCGATGGGGCGGGACCGGACCCAGGTGGTCTGGCACGAGTGGTTCCACCTGCCCGGCGGGGCGGCCGGCCGGGTGGCCTGGCCGGTGCTCTGGCCCGGCTCGAAGTTCAGCCTGACCCAGGCGCTGAAGAAGTTCGCCCGGCTGGTGGAGCAGGGCCGGCTGCCCTGACCGCCGGCCGCCGCCCGCTGTCGGTGGGCTGGCCTACCGTGTACGGCGTGACTGACCTGGTGACCGGCGCCGACGGGCTGCCCCGCTGCGCCTGGGGGGCGAGCACCCCGGACTACGCCGTCTACCACGACGAGGAGTGGGGCCGGCCGCTGCGCGGCGACGACGCACTCTACGAGCGGCTGACCCTGGAGGCGTTCCAGTCCGGCCTGTCCTGGCTGACCATCCTGCGCAAGCGGCCCGCGTTCCGGCTCGCCTTCGACGAGTTCCGGATCGAGAAGGTCGCCGACTACGGCGAGGCCGACGTGGCCCGGCTGCTGGCCGACGCCGGGATCGTCCGCAACCGGGCCAAGGTCGAGGCGGCCATCGCCAACGCCCGGGCCGCCCTGGCGCTGCCCGACGGCCTCTCCGCGCTGCTCTGGTCCTACGCGCCGCCGCCCCGGGCGGCCCGGCCGCGGTCGTTCGGCGAGGTGCCGGCGCTCACCCCGGAGTCCACCGCGATGGCCAAGGCGCTCAAGAAGAGCGGCTTCCGTTTCGTCGGCCCCACCACGGCCTACGCGCTCATGCAGGCCACCGGCATGGTCGACGACCACCTCGCCGGCTGCCACGTGGTCCGCGACCGTCCCGGGGCGTGACCCGGACGCCGCGGGAACGGCCCCGGTCCGGCGTGATGGGATTGGGACATGACCGACACCGAGCCGCGGACGAGCGGGACGATCGAGGGCGGCACCGCGCCGGGCGCCTGGGCGGTCCTGCTGCCCGCCGAGCGCTACGAGGCCGAGCGGCTGGTGCACCACGACACGCTGGAGCTCACCGGGCTGGACGCGGCCGTGGGGCCCCGCCCCGGTGACCCGGTCGCGGTGCTGGCCGACGAGCCGTTGCGGCTGGTGGCGCTCGGCCGGGTCGCGTCGGCCACCGGGGAGACCCGGGAGGACCCGGACGACCCGCAGTCCGAGGCCGGTCCGGGAGTGCTCGTGGTGACGTACACCCGGCGGGTGCTCGACGAGCCGGTGCCGGTGCCCGGACTGGCCCTCGGCGGGCCGGTCACCGGGCTCGACCCGGCCCGCTTCCGGGAGCTGGCCGACCAGATCGGCCCGCCGCCGGCCCGCCGCTCCTGGCTGGTCAGCCTCGACCTGCCGATCGAGGCGGCCTCGCCCGCCGAGGCGGTCCGGCTCTTCTGGTCCTACGTGCAGGAGCTGGGCCCGCGCGAGCTGCCCGCCTTCGTCTCGCCGTCCGGCGATGAGCTGGCCATGCAGGCGTTCGTGCTCGGCGCCGAGGCCAACCAGGATCCCGAAGAGGACGACTGACCCGCGACGGGTCAGCGGCCCTCGAAGACCGGCTTCTGCTTGTTCACGAAGGCCATGGTCGCGGCCCGGTGGTCGGCGGTGGCGCCGCAGATGGCCTGGGCCTGGGCCTCGGCGGCCAGCGCGTCGGCCAGGGTGCCGGCGTCGGCGATGGAGAGCTGCCGCTTGATCGCCCCGTACGCGACGGTCGGGCCGGCGGCGAGCCGGGCGGCCAGCTCCTGCGCGGCCGGGAGCACCTGCTCGTCGTCGTCCACCAGCCGGGTGAGCAGGCCCAGCCGGCAGGCGTCCTCGGCGCCCACCGGCTCGGCGAGCATCAGCAGCTCGACGGCCTTGGCGTGGCCGACCAGCCGGGGCAGCGTCCAGGAGGCGCCCGTGTCGGCGGCGAGCCCGACCCCGGCGAAGGCCATCAGGAACCGGGTCTTCGGGCCGCCGATCCGGAAGTCGGCGAGGAACGCCAGCGAGGCGCCGGCCCCGGCGGCCATGCCCCGGACCGCGGCGATCACCGGCTTCGGCAGGTTGGCCAGCCGGGCGGCGATCGGGTTGTAGTGCGCCCGCACGGTGCCCAGGGGGTCGGCGTCGGCGGACTCCAGGGTCTGCACGTGCTCCCGCAGGTCCTGCCCGGCGCTGAACGAGCCGCCCGCGCCGGCCAGCACGACCGCCCGGCAGGACCGGTCGGCCTCCAGCTCGGCCAGGGTGTCCCGGAGCGCCTCCTTGAGGGCCACGTCGAGCGAGTTCATCGCCGTCGGGCGGTTCAGCGTCAAGGTGACCACGGCGTCGGTGCGGTCGACGAGCAGCGGCTCGGTCACGTTCTAACGACCCTTCTGTCGGGCTAGGCGGTTGCCGGCGTCGAGGCAGTGCTCCACGTACCGGTCGGCGGCCGGCCGGAGCCGGGCGGCGTGCCGGTCGAAGAAACTGGCGGCGCTGCTGCCCGGCCAGCGCTCGGGGAGCAGCGCCGGCGGCAGCTGCGGGTCCCGGAACAGGAAGGTACGCCACGCGTGCACGAGCTGGAACCGGGCCGCGTACGCCTCCTCGTCGCTGCTGCGCACGGTCACCCCGGTGAGCAACGGCTTCTGCTCGGCGACGAACCGCTCGTAGGCGCGGCCGATCTCGGCCAGGTCCCAGGCGCGGCGGACCACTCCCATGGCGCCGGGGGTGCCGGCGGCGTGCGCCGCGGTGAACCGCTCGTAGCGCACTCCGGCCTCGGCGAGCAGGACGTCGACGTCCTCGCCCGGCCGGGTCGCCACCCAGGTGCAGTCGTCCAGCGTGCCGTAGCCGAGGTAGGTCAGGTTGGCGGCGAGCCGCTGCCGGTCCCGCCGGGACGCGGGCGCCTCCAGCACCAGCAGGTCGAACCGGCCGTCCCAGGCGTGCCGGCCGGTGCGGTAGATCCGGGCGCCCGCCTCGTCCAGTCGCCGGGCCGCCTTCGGTGTGATCGAATATCCGGGTCCGGAGGCGAGCCGCAGCGGTTCGAGCCAGCCCTGGCGGACCATGCGGGAGACCGCGGTGCGGACCGCCGGTGGCGCGATCCCGAGCGGCGCCAACAGCTTGACCAGGGCGGCGACCGGTGCGCGGCCACCCCTCGCCCGGAGGTGGTCGCCGTACAGGTCGAAGAGTGCCGACCGTGCCTGCATGACCGCACATTGTGACAGGCCTATCCAAGATAAGCTAGATGCTGTTACATCAATGCTGCTTCGGTTTGGGTCCGGCGGTGTTCATCAGGGAAAATCGTTGGTCGACGCCCCCGCGACGGTTGCGGGTGGTCATGACGAAGTGGCTGTGGGGCAACCCACCGACCCTGGTGTAGGTCTGAGGGGAGACAACATGGCGGCGATGAAGCCGCGGACGGGCGACGGTCCGCTGGAGGTCACCAAGGAGGGCCGGGGCATCGTCATGCGGGTCCCGCTGGAGGGTGGTGGCCGGCTCGTCGTCGAGATGACTCCCGACGAGGCCACCGCGCTGGGTGACGCGCTGAAGGCGGCCGCCGGCTGATTCGAGGAGCGGTTCGCGCGACGTCCGTCGCGCGAACGGTTCGTCCTACCCTGAGCCACCGGCCGAGCCGGTGGCTCAGGGCCTTCGTCGGCCGGTGAGCGGCAAAGTGTCCCGATTCGAGCAATCTTCGGAGGTACCGTCCAGCGTGCTGGCCATTCGTCTGGTGAGCGGGCCCGCGCGGCCCGACACCCTCGTCCTGCCCATTCGTCCCGAAGGGCCGGACGGCACGGCCGCGCTGGTCCCCACCGCCGCCGCGCCCGGCGGCGACGTCCGGGCCGAGGCGGTGGCGCTGCTGCCGGCCGCCCGGCTCACCGGCGCCGCCGGCGAGGTGCGGGAGCACCTGCGTCCCGGCGGCACCCCGGCCAGGCTCTGGCTGCTCGGCGTCGGCGCCGGCGACGAGCACGGCTGGCGGGTCGCCGGTGCCGCGCTGGCGCGGGCCGCCAAGGATGAGACACATATCACGATCGCGTTGCCGGACGAGGCCACGGACGCGCTGCGCGGCCTGGCCGAGGGGCTGCTGCTCGGCTCCTACCGCTACCGGCTGACCGAGGCCGGCGGCACGCCCGCGCTGGCCGAGGTGGACGTCGTGGTCGGGGACCCGGAGGCGCTCGCGCCGACCCTGGCCACCGCCCGGACCACCGCCGAGATGACCCGGCTGGCCCGGGACCTGACCAACACCCCCTCGTCCACCAAGAACCCGGAGTGGTTCGCCGCCCAGGTGGCCTCCGCCGCCTCCGGCCGTGCCGACCTGCACCTGCGGGTGCGCGGGCCGGAAGAGCTGGTCGCCGAGGGCTTCGGCGGCATCCTGGCCGTCGGCGGCGGCTCGGCGAGCGGCCCCCGCCTGGTCGAGCTGGACTGGCGGCCCGCCGGGGCGCGTACCCACGTGGTGCTGGTCGGCAAGGGGATCACCTTCGACACCGGCGGCATCTCGATCAAGCCGGTGCCGGCCATGAAGCTGATGCGCAAGGACATGGCCGGGGCCGCCGCGGTGGTCGCCGCCACCCTGGGCGCCGCCGCGCTGGGGCTGCCGGTTCGGGTCACCACGCTGGCCCCGCTCGCCGAGAACATGGTCAGCGGCTCGGCGTTCCGCCCCGGCGACATCGTCCGGCACTACGGCGGCCTGACCAGCGAGAGCACCAACTCCGACGCGGAGGGCCGGCTGGTGCTCGCCGACGCCATGGCGTACGCCGTCCGGGAGCTGCAGCCCGACCTGCTGATCGACCTGGCCACCCTGACCGGGGCGAACGCGGTGGCGCTGGGCAAGCGGCACGCCGCCCTCTACAGCGAGAACGACGACCTCGCCGCCGACCTGCTGGCCGCGATCACGGCGGCCGGCGAGCGGGCCTGGCGGATGCCGCTGGCCGACGACTACGTCGAGTACCTGGGCAGCGAGATCGCCGACCTGCACAGCTCCCCGAACCGGGGCGCCGGCTCGGTGGTGGCCGCGCTCTACCTCCGCGAGTTCACCGGCGACCTGCGCGACCGCTGGGTGCACCTGGACATGTCCGCCCCCTCCTGGTCCGACGACGTGCACGGCGAACTGGTCAAGGGCGCCACCGGCTGGGGCGTCCGCGGGCTGCTGCGCTGGCTGGCCACGCTGGGCTGACCGGGCGGGGTGGTCAGCCCTTCACGGCGGCGAGCAGGCCGTGCCCGACGGGCAGCAGCGCCGGCACCCAGTGCTCCGACTCGCGAATCGCCTTGATGGTCTCCCGCACGGTCACCGTCTCCACGTCGCGGGCGGCCGGGTCGCCGATCCGGCCGCCGGCCAGGGCGCCGTTGAGCGCGAGCACCCCGCCGGGGCGCAGCAGCCGCAGCGCGGCGTCCACACAGGCGGCGAAGCCGGTCGCCTCGGCGTCGACGAAGACCAGGTCGTAGGCGCCGTCCGCGAGCCGCGGCAGCACGTCGAGGGCCCGGCCGGTGATGATCCGGGTACGCCCCGACGCGAAACCCGCCTCCTGGAACAGCCGCCGGGCGATGCGCTGGTGCTCGACCTCCACGTCGATGGTGGTGAGCACCCCGTCGGGGCGCATGCCGCGCAGCAGCCAGACGCCGCTCACGCCGGTGCCGGTGCCGATCTCCACCACCGCGCGGGCGTTCCCGGCGGCGGCGAGCAGGCGCAGCGCGGCCCCGGCGCCCGGCGTCACCGCGTCCACACCCACCTCGTGGGCGAGGGCGCGGGCCGTCCGCAGCACGAGGTCCTCGGTGACGTACGACTCGGCGAACTGGAGCGCCTGGGCGGTCGAGTTGCCGGAGCCGGCGACCGTGGCGATGGGACACCTCCGGGCGGACTGGTGCGAGGGGTCGGTTGGCACTGAGAGCCTAGAGGCGTGCCTCGGCGGGCGCAGCCGCGAGTCCGCCCTCAGACGATCACGCGCGGCAACCCCTGACTCCACCCGAGGCATCCGTGCAATCCTGGACGGAGTCCCGTGCGGCACGGTCGGCTCCGCCGGCCCTCCGGCGCGGGGATGGGGGACGGACTGGGAGGCACCGACGTGACCGACGGCTGGGACTGGCGCCAGCCCGGCGGGAGCCCGCCACCGGCGGGTGGGCCGGCGCCCGGGCAGCCCCCGCAGGGGGCCGGGGGCGGCACGACCTCGCCCTGGTGGTCCGACGCGCTCGCCGACCCCTGGCGCGACCCGTACGCGCCCGCGGCCGTGGTGGTGCCGGCCGCACCGGTCACCGGGAGCGGCGAGCCGGAACCGGTGACCGACCCGGACGCGCCGACCCGGCCGGGGCTGCGCCAGGTGGTGCTGATCTCGCTGGTCACCGCCCTGCTCGCCGGCTCGCTCGGCAGCGCCCTGACCTACGCCTTCCTGCGCGGCGGCGGGGCCGTGCCGACCCTCGGGGCGCAGTCCGGGCAGGCCCCGGCGCTCGCCCAACGCAAGCCCGAGTCACTGGCCGGGGTCGCCGAGAAGGTGCTGCCCAGCGTGGTGACCATCCGGGTGGCCAGCCTCGGCGGCACCAGCGAGGGCTCCGGCTTCGTGGTGAGCGCCGACGGGCACATCGTCACCAACGACCACGTGGTCGCCGGCGGCCCCGGCAAGGCCACGGTGGTCTTCAACGACGGCAGCACCGCCCCCGGCGCCGTGGTCGGCCAGGACCCGGAGTCGGACATCGCGGTGATCAAGGTGTCCCGGAGCGGGCTGAAGCCGGTGGAGTTCGGCGACTCCGACGCCCTCGCCGTCGGCGACCCGGTGCTCGCCGTCGGCTCGCCGCTCTCCCTGGCCAACACGGTGACCGCCGGCATCGTCAGCGCCCTGGACCGCACCATGATGGCCGGCGAGCCGGGCGGGCCGACCCGCTACTACGCGGCGATCCAGACCGACGCGGCGGTCAACCACGGCAACTCCGGCGGCCCGCTGGTCGACGGGGCCGGCCGGGTGGTCGGGGTGAACTCGACGATCAAGTCGCTGGTCGCCGACGGGCAGGAGGCCGGCAACATCGGGCTCGCCTTCGCCATCCCGATCAACCAGGCGAAGCGCGTCACCGAGGACATCATCGGCACCGGCAAGGCCCGGCGTACGGTGATCGGCGCCCAGGTGGGCGGCACCGGCGTGAGCGGCGGCGGGGTACGCCTCAACGGCGTCGAGCCGGCCGGGCCGGCCGCGGCCGCCGGGCTGCGTACCGGGGACGTGGTGCTCCGGCTGGACGGGCACCCGATGAACGATCCGACCGATCTGGTGGCGCTGGTCCGCAAGTACGCCCCGGGTTCGGTGGTGACGGTGGAGTACCGGCGCGGGTCGAATCGGCAGAACGCCTCGGTGACGCTCGCCGCAGACGCCAAGTAGGGACCCTCACCCCCTCCCGGCCGGCCACCTGACGTGCGTAGTCTTGCCCTGACACGCCACGAGGAGGCCGGAGTGTTCGAGAACCTGAACTGGTGGGAGATCGGCGCCCTGCTGCTCCTGGCCCTGTTGATCTTCGGGGACCGGCTGCCCACGGTGATCAACGACGGCCTCCGGATGGTCCGTAACCTGCGCAACATGGCGCGGAACGCCACCGGTGACCTGAGCCGCGAGCTGGGCACGGACATCCAGCTGGAGGACCTGCACCCCAAGGCGTTCATCCGGAAGCACCTGCTCAGCGAGGAGGACGAGCAGGCCCTCCGGAAGCCGCTGCAGAGCATGTACGACAACCTGCGCTCGGACGTCACCGGCGTGCACGAGGAGCTGAAGGACGTGGCAAAGGCGGCCGACCTGCGCACCAACGGCACCCGCCCGGCCACCGCCACCGGCGGCGCCCCCGCACCGGCCCCCCGCCCCTCCTACGACGACGCCACCTGACCCCCCTCGACGGAACCGACCCTCCGCGGCGGGGCCGGGGAGGGTCGGTGAGGGGACGGGAGAGGCGCGGTCAGCGGCCGGCGGGCTTCAGGCCCAGAGGCTTGCCGAGCAGGGACTCGCGGCGCACCGCGAGCCGGTCGGCGACCTGGACCAGCGCCCGGGCGGCCGGGGCGTCCGGCTGGGCCAGCACGATCGGGTTGCCGGCGTCGCCGCCCTCGCGGACCCGGGTGTCCATCGGGATCTGCCCCAGCACCGGCACCTGCGCGCCGATGGTCCGGGTCAGCGACTCGGCGACGGCCTCACCGCCGCCGGCCCCGAAGACCTCCATCCGGGAGCCGTCCGGCAGCTCCAGCCATGACATGTTCTCGATCACGCCGACCACCCGCTGGTGGGTCTGCAGCGCGATGGCGCCGGCCCGCTCGGCCACCTCGGCGGCGGCCGCCTGCGGGGTGGTGACGACCAGGATCTCCGCGTTCGGCAGCAGCTGCGCCACCGAGATCGCGATGTCGCCGGTGCCCGGGGGCAGGTCCAGCAGGAGGACGTCCAGGTCGCCCCAGTAGACGTCGGCGAGGAACTGCTGCAGCGCCCGGTGCAGCATCGGGCCGCGCCAGACGACGGCCGCGTTGCCCGGGGTGAACATGCCGATCGAGATCACCTTCACGCCGTGCGACTGCGGCGGCATGATCATGTCCTCGACCCGGGTGGGCGCACCGTCGGCGCCGAGCATCCGGGGCACCGAGTGGCCGTAGATGTCGGCGTCCACCACACCGACCGAGAGGCCGCGGGCGGCCAGCGCGGCCGCCAGGTTGACCGTGACGCTGGACTTGCCGACGCCGCCCTTGCCGCTGGCGACCGCGTAGACGCGGGTGCGGGAACCGGGCTGGGCGAACGGGATGACCGGCTCGGCGGTGGCAGCCCCGCCGCCGCGCAGCTTCGACTGGAGTTCCTGGCGCTGCTCCGGGCTCATCACGCCGAACTCGATCTCGACGCCGGTCACGCCGGGCACCGCCGCGACGGCGGCGGTGATGTCGGTGCGCAGCTTGTCCTTCAGCGGGCAGCCGGCCACGGTGAGCAGCAGCTCCACCCGGACCACGCCGTCGTCGCCGACCACGGCGGAACGGACCATGCCGAGCTCGGTGATCGGCCGACGGATCTCCGGGTCGTTGACGGTGGCCAGGGCGGCCTGGATCGCGTCGGAGACGGTGCTGACGGGTGCTGACATGCCCGCAATGCTACGTCGGTGGTCATCGGCGTCCGCCGCTGGCGGTGGCCGGTGTGAGCGAATCGATGGCCGCCCGAGGGGTGGACGGAGCGTACCGCGAAGTGAACGATCGGGCCGAACGCCGCTCGCCTGGCCCCTTGAGGCGCGCGGCGTTCAATGCGTTCCGGGCCGGTTCAGCTCTCGAGGCGCCCGTCGTGCGCGAAGTCGCCGTCGAGGTCGTCGCGCGGCTCGTCGAGCGGCTCCCCGCCGGCCTGCCGCCGGGCCTCCCGCTCCTGCTGCCGGCGCTCCAGCTTCCGCCGCCGCTCGGCCGCCTCGTCCAGCTCCTCGGCCAGCCGGGCCAGCTCGGAGCGGAGGAAGTCCCGGGTCGCCACCTCACCCATCGCGATGCGCAGGGCGGCGATCTCCCGGGCCAGGTACTCCGTGTCGGCCTTCTGCATGGTGGCCCGCCGCCGGTCCTCCTCCAGCGCGATCCGGTCCCGGTCGGCCTGCCGGTTCTGTGCGAGCAGGATCAGCGGGGCCGCGTACGAGGCCTGGAGGGAGAGCACCAGGGTCAGGAAGGTGAACGTGTACGGGTCGAAGCGCAGGTCAGTGGGGGCCAGGGTGTTCCAGGCGAACCAGGCGGCGATCACCAGCGTCATGTAGACGATGAAGTTCGCGGTGCCCATGCCCCGGGCGATCCCCTCCGACCAGCGGCCGAAGGTCTCCGCGTCGATCCGGGGCAGCCGGAGGCCCCGGGGCGCCCGGGGCTGGTCCAGCCGCTCGGATCGTCGCTGGTCAGTCATTGCCGCCGTCCAGGTGCCCCTCGTCGGTGGCGGGCGCGGTCGGCGCGGCGTCCCGGTCCCGCCAGTCCCGCGGCAGCGAGTGGTCCAGCACGTCGTCCACGGTCACCGCGCCGACCAGCCGCATGCTCCGGTCCACCACCGGCATGGCGACCAGGTCGTACGTGGCCATCCGGCGGGTTATCTCGGGCAGCGGGGTGGTGGGCCGCAGCGGGTCTATGTCGTTGACGACGATCCCGCCGAGCAGGTCGGCCGGGGGCTCCCGGAGCAGCGCCTGGAAGTGGACCATGCCCAGGTAGCGCCCGGTGGGTGTGGTGAGCGGGGCGCGGGTCACGAAGACCTGGGCGGCCACGGCGGGGGAGAGCTGCGGCTCGCGGATCCGGGCCAGCGCCTCGGCCACCGTGGCGTCCGGCGGCAGGATCACCGGCTCGGAGGTCATCACGCTGCCGGCGGTGCCGGAGGCGTAGCGCAGCAGCTGGCGGACCGGGCTGGCCTCGTCCGGCTCCATCAGGTCGAGCAGCACGTCCTGCTCCGGCGGGGGCAGCTCGTTGAGCAGGTCGGCGGCGTCGTCCGGGTCCATCTCCTCCAGTACGTCCGCGGCGCGTTCCCGGTCCAGCGCGGCCAGGATCTCCACCTGGTCGTGCTCGGGCAGTTCGCCGAGCACGTCGGCGAGGCGCTCGTCGTCCAGCGCGGCGGCCACCTCGTTGCGCCGCGCGTCGGGCAGGTCCTGGAGGGCGTTGGCCAGGTCGGCCGGGCGCATGTCCTCCAGCACGGCGAGCAGGTTGGCCGTACCCCGGCTGTCGGCGAGGCCGCCGAGGCCGCGGACCCGATCCCACTCCACCTGGTGCAGGTGGCCGCGGCGGGCGAGCCGGCTGGTCTGCTCGCGGACGGCGACCCGGGTCAGCGCCCACTCGCCGCCGCGGCTGCACTCCATGGCCACGTCGACGACCGAGCCGGCCTGCCCGGTGTCCAGCTGGACCCGCCGGTCCAGCAGTTCCTGGAGCACCAGCAGCTCGTTCGGGCGCTTCTCGAACCGGCGCAGGTTGAGGGTGCCGCTGCCGAGCACCACGGCGTCCGGGTCGATGGAGGTGATCCGGTTGATGGAGAGGAAGATGCGTCGCCGCATCGGCATCTCGGCCACCAGCCCCACCACCTCGGGCGGGCGTTGGGTCGGCCGCATCCGGGCCACGGCGTCCCGGACCCGGCCCACCTGGTCGCCGTTCGGGTCGAAGACGGCGACTCCGGCGAGTCGAGCGATGTAGACCCGGTTCGGCGTGCTCACGGGCACCAGCCTAAGGGCCTAGTGTTTATCAACATGTCGACCTTGGCGTACGAGATCGTGGACGTCTTCACCGACCGCCCGTTCGCCGGCAACCCGCTGGCCGTGGTGTTCGGCGCGGAAGGGCTCGCCACCGAGCAGATGCAGGCGCTCGCGGTGGAGTTCAACCTGTCGGAAACGGTGTTCGTGCTGCCGCCGACGCAGGTCGGAGCGACGTACCGGGCGCGGATCTTCACCCCGGCCGAGGAACTGCCGTTCGCCGGTCACCCGAGCGTGGGCGCCGCGGTGACCGCGAGCCGGCGCGGCATGTTCGATGTGGGCAGGGTCACCCAGGAGTGCGGTGCCGGGGTGCTGCCCATCGAGGTCACGCCCACCGGCGCGACGCTGACCGGGGGCGCACCGACCCTCGGGCCCGAGCTCGACCCGGAGCCGCTGCTGGAGATGGCCGGCCTCACGGCCGCCGACCACGCCGGCCCGGCACCCCGGGTCGCCGGCTGCGGCCTGGAGTTCCCCTACCTTCCGGTACGCCCGGACGCGGTGGCCCGCGCCAAGGTGAACACGGCGGCGGCGGAGCGGTACGGCGTGGAGCACGTCAGCGTCTTCTCCTGGGACGCCGACTCGCAAACCGCGCACGCCCGCGTCTTCGTGCCGGGCCTAGGCGTGCCGGAGGACCCGGCGACCGGCTCGGCCGCCCTGGGCCTGGGCGTCTGGCTGGTGGCCAGCGGGCTGCTGCCCGGCGAGGGCCGCTCCGAGTACGCGGTCCGCCAGGGCATCGAGATCAACCGGCCGTCCGCGCTGGCCTGCACGGTGGCCGCGGCCGGCGGGGTGGCGGTGGGCGCGACGGTCGCCGGCCACGTGATGCCGGTGGCCCGGGGCGAGATCGCCGTCCCGCCCTTCGTGGGCTGAGGGCCCGCCGGCCCGGCCACGGCCGTGGTCCACCCGGGCCGGCCGGAATGCGGGATGATGCCGGAGTGAGCGACGAGGTGGACGAGCGGGTGAGCCCGCCCCTGGTGGACGAGGCCGTGAAGAAGGCCGCGGTCGCCTGGGTGTCGGTGGCCGGCGGACCGGCGTACGCGTTGTGGTGCCTGCCGCTCGACGGCGCGCTGCTGGTCGTGACCGGCCCGGGCGAGCAGTCCGCCCCGGGGCTGGCCGACGCGGCCGCGGCCGAGGTGACCCTGCGCGGCGACCACGGCGGCCGGATCGTCACCTGGCCGGCCCGGGTCGACCGGCTGCGGCCGGGCACCGAGGACTGGGAGACCGCGGCGCCACTGGTCGCCGCGAAGCGGCTGAACGCCTCCGGCCCCTCCGCCGACCTGGTGGCCCGCTGGGCGTCCGAGGGCTGTGCCCTGAACCGGCTGAGCCCGGCGGGCACCGCGACGACCGGCGCCGACCTGCCGGCCGGGTCGCTGGCCGAGCAGCCCCGGGAGACGCCGGTGGTCCGGGCCACCCGCAAACCGTTCCGGCTGCACAAGGTCCGCCGCCGCTGAGCCGCCGCGCCCGGCATCGCCAGCCGGTCAGACGCCGACCGGGTCGAGCAGGTCGAGCACCTGGGTGAGCGAGGTCAGCACCGGACCGTCCCAGCCGTGGTCGGCGTTGAAGACCATGTGGCCGGACAGGTCCGGGGCGCCCAGCCGGACCGCGGTCATGCCGGCCCGCTCGGCGCCGGTGAGTTCCTGGCTGCCGCCGTCGCCCACGTAGAGGCAGTCGGCCGGCGTGAGGTCGAGCCGGTGGCAGGCGGCCAGGTAGAGCGCCGAGTCGGGTTTGCACCGCCCGACCTGCACCGAGAAGACCCGCACGTCGAGCAGCGGCGCGACCGCCAGCTGGGGCAGGAACGCCGGCAGCTCGTGGGTGCAGTCGCTGATCAGGCCGGTGCGGACGCCCTGCCCGCGCAGCGCGGCCAGCACCGGCACCGCCTCGGCGCGCAGCCGGGTGTCGGCGCGTACCGCCCGGTGCCGGGAGGCGACGGCGTCGCGTACCACCTCGTCGGAGGGGTGCACGCCGGCCTGGCCGCAGACCCAGCGCAGCGTCGCCTCGGCGCTGCCGAACCGCCCGCTGGCGCGCTGGTAGTAGCTGCGGTCGAGCACCTCGATCAGGGTCTCGGCCGAGCAGCCGAGCAGCTCGGCGATGGTCCGGTGGGCGGACCCGCGCTGGACGCAGCGGGTCAGCGTGCCGAAGAAGTCGAACAGCACCGCCTGGTACCTGGGCATGAGGGGAACGCTCCGGACGTCTAGGGGGGATCGCCGGGACGCGCATGATCGTAACGGAGTGCTGACGGTCCGTGGTGCCGGATGGCGTGTGAGTATTGCTCTCCGTGTCCCACCCTCCGCACCGCCCGCCGCTCGACGCGCTGACCGTCGGCGCGCTCGCGTTGGCCGTCACCGCCGTCTCGTCCTCGGCGCCGCTGGTCGCGTTCGCCGCCGCGCCGGCCCTGGCCATCGCCTTCTGGCGCAACGTGCTCTCGCTGACCGTGCTCGGGCCGGTCTCGCTGACCCGGCGGCGGGCCGAGTTCCGGGCCCTGACCGTCGGGGCGGGCCGGCGGGAGGGGCTGTACTGCGTACTCTCCGGGGTGGCGCTGGCCGCCCACTTCGCCACCTGGATGCCGAGCGCGCAGCTCACCTCGGTGGCCGCGGCCACCGCGCTGGGCGCCACCCAGCCGGTCTGGCAGGGGCTGATCGCCCGCTGGCAGGGGCGGCGGCTGCCCGCGGCGGTCTGGGCCGGCATCGCGGTCGCGGTGCTCGGTGCCGCGCTGGCCACCGGCGCCGACTTCAGCGTCTCCGGCCGGGCCTTCACCGGTGACCTGCTGGCGGTCGCGGGCGGCATGTTCGCCGCGGTCTACACCGCCTTCGGTGAGCGCGCCCGGGCCAGCATCAGCACCACGACCTACACCACGATCTGCTACGGCGTCTGCGCGGCGATCCTGCTGGTGGTCTGCCTGGTCGGCGGGGTACGCCTGCACGGCTACGACGGCGCCACCTGGCTGGCGATCCTCGGCCTGGTGGCCGGCGCCCAGCTGCTCGGCCACTCGATGTTCAACTACGCCCTGCACCGGGTCTCGGCCACCACGGTCAGCGTGCTGATCCTGCTGGAGGCGCCCGGCGCGGCGCTGATCGGCTGGGTCTGGCTGGGTCAGCTGCCCCGCACGCTGGCCCTTCCCGGGCTGGGTCTGCTGCTGGCCGGCGTCGCCGTCGTCATCCTCGGCGGGGCCCGGGCCGGCCGCCGCACCGAGCCGGTCGCGGTGCCCGCCGATCCCGCCCCGCTGGCCGACTGACCGCTTTTGCGGAAAGTGCCCCCCGCCCGGCCCGATTCCGTGAAAGTGCGGAGGGTGGGGGCGGAACGGGAACGCGACGACGCGGCCGAGCGGGGAACGATCGTCACCCCGTCGGCCGAGTTGCCGCCGCTCGGCCCCGAGGAACGGGCGGCCCTGGGCCGGATCGGCGAGCGCTGGCGGGAGCCGCGCGACCCGGACGAGCTGCCCGTCGACCCGACCCTCGGGCGTAGCGGCCGGCCCCCGCGGCCGACCCGGTTCGGCCGGCTCGTGCCGATCGAGATGTTCAACGTCGGGGAACCGGACGAGCTGGTCGCCACCGAGCCGGCCCACCTGCCCGGCTCGCAGACGGGGCGGCTGCTCACACGGGCCCGTCGGACGCTGTTCGGCCCGCCGCTCTCCAGCGCCTCGGTGCTCTACGAGCGGATGCGCAAGCTGGTCGCCCTGCCCGTGCTCTCGTCCGACCTGCTCAGCTCGGTGGCGTACGGGCCGGAGGCGATGCTGAGCGTGCTGGTGCTGGCCGGCACGGGCGCGCTCGGGCTCTCCCTGCCGCTGGCCGCCCTGCTGGTGGTGCTGATGGTCGCGGTCGGGCTGTCCTACCGGCAGACCATCCCGGCGTACCCGCACGGGGCCGGTTCGTACATCGTGGCCGGCGACAACCTGGGACGTATCCCGGGACTGGCGGCGGCGGCCGGCCTGATGCTCGACTATGTGCTGACCGTGTCGGTGTCGGTGGCGGCCGGGGTGCATGCGGTCACCTCGGCGCTGCCCGGGCTGGCCCCGGTCACCGTGCCGCTCGGGGTGCTGGTGATCGCCCTGCTGCTCGCCGGCAACCTGCGCGGCGTGCGCACGGCCGGGAACCTCTTCGTGCTCCCCACGTACGCCTTCGTGGTCGCGGTCCTCGCGCTGCTGGTGGTCGGCTACGCGCGGGCGGCGGGCCGGGGCTTCGCGCCGGTGTCGCCGCCGCCGGTGCCGGCCGCCGAAGGCTTGGGCCTGCTGCTGGTGCTGCGGGCGTTCTCCTCCGGCGCGGTGTCGATGACCGGTATCGAGGCGGTGTCGAACGCGGTCCCCGCCTTCCGACCCACCGAGTGGCGCAACGCCCGCACCACGCTGGGCTGGATGGTCGCCATGCTGGTCGCGCTCTTCGCCGGCCTGGTCGGGCTGATCCACCTGGACGGCCTGGTCCCGCGGCCGGGCGAGACGGTGCTCTCCCAGCTCGGCCGGGAGACCTTCCCGACCGGCCCCTGGTACGCGTTCCTCCAGGCCACCACCGCGCTGATCCTGCTACTGGCGGCGAACACCGCGTTCAACGACTTCCCCCGGCTGCTCTTCTTCATGGCCCGGGACGGCCACGCCCCCCGCCGGTTCCTCCACATGGGCGACCGGCTGGCGTTCAGCAACGGCCTGGTCGCGCTGTCGCTCGCCGCAGGGCTCGTCTTCGTCGTCTTCCGCGGCAACACCGCTTCGCTGATCCCGCTCTACGCCGTCGGCGTCTTCCTCGCCTTCACCCTGTCCCAGAGCGGCATGGTGGTGCACTGGCGACGCCATCGCGGGCCGGGCTGGCGCCGGCGCCTGGCGCTCAACGCGGTCGGCGCCACCCTCTCCGGGCTGGTGCTGCTCACCGCGGCCGTGGCCAAGTTCAGCGAGGGCGCCTGGGTGGTGGTGGTCGCGGTGCCGCTGCTGGTGCTGCTGTTCCGGCGGATCCACCGCCACTACGCCACGCTGCACCAGGCCCTCGCGCTGCACCCGCCCGCGCCCGCGCCGCCCGGACCCGCCGGGTCCGCCGAGGGCGAGGAGCTGCCCCAGGAGGTACGCCACCTGGTCGTCGTGCCGGTGGCCCGGCTCAACCGGGCGTCGCTGCGGGCCCTGGCGTACGCGGCGTCGCTGGGCCAGCCCACGCTGGCCGTGCACATCGCGCCCGAGGAGGCCGAGGCGGACCGGTTCCGTGAGCAGTGGCAAGCCTGGGGCGACCACCTGCGGCTGGAGACGATCGTGTCGCCGTACCGGGCGGTCATCGGGCCGCTGGCGCACTACCTGGAGGCGCTGCACACCACCCGGCCGGAGCTGACCCTGACCGTGATCGTGCCCGAGGTGGTGCTCCGCCGCCGCTGGCACCGCCCGCTGCACAGCCGCGTCGAGCAGCGGCTCCGTGCCGCCCTGCGGGCGCTGCCCGGTGTGGTGGTCACCAGCGTCCCGGTCCACCTGGCCGAGTGAGCGTCAGACGTCGTGGACGTCGAGGACCTGGGTGGTGGGGGCGGCGTCGCCGAGCGCGGCGCGCAGCGCCACCCGCTCCGGGTCGACCAGGAACGCGTCGTAGCCGGCCCGCCCGGCGAACCGGATCACGTGCACCTCGGTCTGTCCGTCCCCGGTACGCAGCCGCCGCTCCAGCCGCCCGCCGTGCCGCCCGAGCAGGGCCAGCACCTGGTCCTCGTACCGCCGGCCGGCCTCCGGGCCGGCGCTCAGGTCGACCAGGGCGACCACCCGGAGCACATCGGCCGGGTCGTCGACGAGCGGCTTCCAGAACTGGTGGTCGACTTGGCCGCCCGGGATGCCGTCCCGGATGCCGGTGTCGGTGTAGCCGTGCCGGCGGTAGAAGTCCGGTGCCTGGAAGGAGAACGAGGCCACTGAGATCTCGGTGCAGCCGCGTCGCCGGGCCTCCTCCTCGGCGGCCCGCAGCAGCCGGCCGCCCCAGCCCTCGCGGCGGCGGTCCGCCCGTACCCACACGGTGTTGATGCCGGCCCGGCCGCCCCAGGTCCACCCGGTCAGCCCGGCCACCAGGTCGCCGTCGGGGTCGACGACGCGCACCGTCAGGTCGGCCTCGTCGGTGGCGCCGGTGGCGGCGTTGTTGAAGGCGGTCAGCTCCCGGTCGATCCGGGCGGCCAGCTCGTCGTCCGCGCCCCCGACGTGCAGGGTCGGTCCCTCGTGCTCGGTCATGCGGCGGAGTATGGCAGCGGACGGCCCCGGCGAGGACTCAGGCGTCGATCCCGACGGCCTTGGCGCTGGCGGTCCAGAGCCGGGCGGCGAGGGTCGGGTCGGCCGCCTTGGGCAGCGGCCGGCGGAGTCGCCGGTCGGCGTAGTAGCCGCCGTCGACCAGCCGGGCCGGGTCCTGGTTGGCCAGCCAGACCAGGGTCTCCGCGCCCCGCTCGGGGCTGCGGAACGGCAGCAGCCGCATGCCGAGGGCGACCAGCCGGCTGTCGTTGCCGAACCGGGTGCGCACCACGCCGGGGTGGAACGAGTGCGCCGGCACCTCCGGCCAGCGCCGGGCCGCCTCGGCGGTGAACAGGATGTTCGCCTGCTTGCTGGTGCCGTACGCGCGCATCGGCCGGTAGCGGCGCAGCGCGGCGTTGAGGTCGTCCGGGTCGAGCACGCCGCTGCGGTGCGCGCCCGAGGCGGTCACCACCATCCGGCCGACCCGGTCCCGCAGCAGGTTGCTGAGCAGGAACGGCGCGAGGTGGTTGGCCTGCATGCTCAGCTCGAAGCCGTCGACCGTGGTGACCGGCTGGAGCACGATCGCCCCGGCGTTGTTGGCCAGCACGTCGATCCGGTCGTACGCGGCGCGCAACTGCCCGGCGAGCCGGCGTACGTCGTCCAGCACGGCGAAGTCGGCGCGGAACAGCTCGGGCTGCTCGCCGCAGCACTCCCGGACCCGTTCGCCGGCGGCACGCAGCCGGGCCGGATCCCGGCCGACCAGTACCACCCGGTCGCCGCGGCCCGCCAGGTCGACCGCGGCGGCGAGTCCGATGCCCGAGCTGGCGCCGGTCACCACCACGGTCCGCCGCTCAGTGAGATCTTCCACAGGTCCATTCACCCCGGTCACGGCACGAGGTTACCGTGGCGTCACAACGCCCTTTGGGATCGTTAAGTTCTCGTCTTTCACCTGGTGGCGTCGGCGTGCCCGCCGGACGCTGGAAGGAGCGCATCCATGGCCGCAGTCGGTCGCCCCCGCCGGTCCTGCCTCGCGGTACCCGGCTCCAGCGTCAAGATGCTCGGCAAGGCCCAGGGCCTCCCCGCCGACCAGGTCTTCCTCGACCTGGAGGACGCGGTCGCGCCGCTGGCCAAGCCGGACGCCCGGAAGAACATCGTCGCCGCGCTGAACGAGGGCGAATGGGCCGGCAAGACCCGGGTGGTCCGGGTGAACGACCTGACCACGCCGTGGACCTACCGGGACGTCATCGAGGTGGTCGAGGGCGCCGGGGCCAACCTGGACTGCATCATGTTGCCGAAGGTGCAGAACGCCGAGCAGGTGCACTGGCTGGACCTGCTGCTCACCCAGATCGAGAAGACCCTCGGCCTGGAGGTCGGCCGGATCGGCATCGAGGCGCAGATCGAGAACGCGGCCGGCCTGGTCAACGTCGACGCCATCGCGGCCGCCTCGCCCCGGGTCGAGACGATCATCTTCGGCCCCGCCGACTTCATGGCCTCGATCAACATGAAGTCGCTGGTGGTCGGCGCGCTGATCCCGGACTACCCGGGCGACCCCTACCACTACATCCTGATGCGGATCCTGATGGCCGCTCGGATGCACGACAAGCAGGCCATCGACGGCCCGTTCCTGCAGATCCGGGACGTGGACGCGTTCCGCGAGGTGGCCAAGCGCTCGGCGGCGCTCGGCTTCGACGGCAAGTGGGTGCTGCACCCGGGCCAGATCGACGCGGCCAACGAGGTCTACTCCCCGGCCCAGGACGACTATGACCACGCCGAACTGATCCTCGACGCGTACGACTGGTACACCTCGGAGGCGGGCGGCAAGCTCGGCGCGGTGATGCTCGGCGACGAGATGATCGACGAGGCGTCCCGCAAGATGGCGCTGGTGATCGCGGCCAAGGGCCGGGCCGCCGGGATGAGCCGTACCTCCTCGTTCACCCCGCCGTCGGAGTGACCGCCAGCCGCTGACCGCGACGGGCCGCCCCGGCCGGCCGGGGCGGCCCGTTTGCGTCAGTAGCTGCTGGAGCTGTCCGAGTTGATGGCGATCACGATCATCACGACGTAGAAGATGATCAGCAGCACCAGTAGGGCGGTGAGGATCCAGCCCACGATGATGGCCGCCTTCGCCATGCCCTCGCCCTGCTCGCCGGTCTCCCGGATCTGCTTGCGGGCGACGTGGCCCATGATCGCGCCGATCGGGGCGGTGATGCAGGAGGTGAAGCCGACCAGCGAGAGCACCAGCGCCACGATGGCCAGGGTGTTCGTCTTGCTGGACGGGGGCGCGTAGCCGGGGTACGCCGGCGGCGGGTAGCCGGCCGCCGCGTACGGATCGCCGGGCGGCGGGTAGCCGGGCGCTGCGTACGGGTTGCCGGCCGGCGGGTAGCCGGGTGCGGCGTACGGGTCGCCGGACTTCATGCCGGCGTACGGGTCGGCGGGCGCGTACGGGTCCGCCGAGGTCGGCTGGGTCGGGATGGGGTTGCCGGCCATCGGCAGCGTCGGGTCGGCCGGCGGGCTCGACTGCGGTCCGGCCGCCGCCGACGGGTCGTGCCAACCACCGGGCGGTGGGGGATAGCTCATCAGATCATCTCCATGGACGTGGTGCGGTCAGGGTAGCCATCGGCGGGCAAGTCGCAGGACCCCCTTTCCGGGTGCCGCGTTGCCCGGGACGTCCACAACGGGCAGGATCGCGGCATGGCACTTGACGCGCGCGGCGGTCGGTCGAGACGAGACGTCAGCCGGCCGGGGCTGGTGCGCCGGCCGCGCGGCGGCGGCCCGACCGGCTCCGCCGACCAGGACCAGCCGGCACCGCTCGAAGAGCCGGCCACCATGCGCCTGGACGGCCGGGTCGCGCTGGTCACCGGCGCGGGCAGTCCGGACGGCATCGGGTACGCGACCGCGCGCCGCCTGGCCGACCTGGGCGCCCGGGTGGCGATCGTCTCCACCACCCGGCGGATCCACGACCGGGCCGGCGAACTGGGGGTCACCGGCTTCGTCGCCGACCTCACCGACGAGTCCGAGGTGGGCGCGCTCGCCGACGCGGTGGCCGAGCAGCTCGGCGACGTCGAGGTGCTGGTCAACAACGCCGGCCTGGCCAGCCGGGCCAGCCCGGAGGTGCTCCGGCCGGTGGCCCAGCTGACCTACGACGAGTGGCGCGGCGAGATCGACCGGAACCTGACCACCGCGTTCCTGTGCAGCCGCGCGTTCATCGGCGGGATGGCCGAGCGGGGCTGGGGGCGGATCGTCAATCTGGCGGCCACCGCCGGCCCGGTCAACGCGCTGCCCACCGAGGCCGGCTACGCCGCGGCGAAGGCCGGCGTGGTCGGGCTGACCCGGGCCCTGGCCATGGAGATGATCGCCGACGGGGTGACCGTGAACGCGGTGGCGCCCGGCATCATCCACACCGCGGCGTCCACGATGGTCGAGATCAAGCAGGGTCTCGGCACCCCGGTCGGCCGCCCCGGCACACCGGACGAGGTGGCCGCGGCGATCGCCTTCCTCTGCTCGCCGGCCGCCTCCTACATCACCGGGCAGATGCTGGTGGTCGACGGCGGCAACAGCGTCCGCGAGGCCGAGTTCCGCTGACCGTCAGTAGCCGCGGCCGTTGTCCGAGTTGGCCCAGAAGGCCAGGCCGATCCAGCCGCAGCAGACCAGCAGTCCGATCGCGGTGAAGACGTAGCTGAGGATCAGCCCCCAGGTGGCGAGCTGGTCGCCCTCCTCGCCGGTCTGCCGGATCTGCCGCTTGGCCAGGTGGCCGCAGACGATGCCGGCCGGGGCGAAGACGAAGGCGAGGACCAGCGACAGGATGGCGAGCACGTTCGGCCCGCCGCCGCGCGGCTGCGGTCCGGGGCCGGGCGGCCCGTACTGGCCGTACGGGGGCTGCGGGGCGTAGGGCGGCTGGGCGGCGCCGGGTGGCTGGTGCCCCCAGTGCGGCTGCTGCTGCGGCTCTCCGTACGGCTGGCCGTAGGCGGGCGGCTCGTACGGCGACGGTGGCTGATCCGGCTCACCGGGTGGTTGGCTCACGCCCTCCTCGCCCCCTCGCCTCGCAGGTCGACGGCCCTCTCTCTTGCGGACGCTACCCGCAGCGGTGAACCTTTTCACAGCGGTTGTGTGGACTGGTCACCTTGGCTCCACCGGTCCCGGGGCCGATACTGACCCAGCGTTCAGTTACCCACGAGTAGTGCGCCGATCCCCCGGAGGCTGAGATGGCCCGACTCGCCCAGACGCCCGGCCTGACCGATGTGCAGCGGTCGATCCTGGAAACCGTCCGGGAGTTCGCCGACAAGGAGATCATCCCGCACGCCCAGCGGCTGGAGCACGCCGACGAGTACCCCACCGACATCCTCGACGGGATGCGCGAGATGGGGCTGTTCGGCCTCACCATCGACGAGGAGTACGGCGGTCTCGGCGAGTCCCTGCTGACCTACGCCCTCGTGGTAGAGGAGCTGTCCCGGGGCTGGATGTCGATCTCCGGCATCGTCAACACCCACTTCATCGTGGCGTACCTGATCTCCCAGCACGGCTCCGCCGACCAGAAGGCCCGGCTGCTGCCCCGGATGGCCACCGGCGAGGTGCGCGGCGCCTTCTCGATGTCGGAGCCCGAGTGCGGCTCGGACGTCTCGGCGATCAAGTCGAGGGCGGTCCGCGACGGCGACAGCTACGTGCTCAACGGCCAGAAGATGTGGCTGACCAACGGCGCCTACTCATCGGTGGTCGCCACGCTGGTCAAGACCGAGACCGGGGCCGACTCGGTCTACGGCAACATGAGCACCTTCCTGCTGGAGAAGGAGCCCGGCTTCGGCGAGACCGCCCCCGGCCTGACCATCCCCGGCAAGATCGACAAGATGGGCTACAAGGGCGTCGAGACCACCGAGATGGTGCTCGACGGCGTCACCGTCCCCGCCTCCGCCGTGCTCGGCGGCGAGGAGAAGGCCGGCCGCGGCTTCTACCAGATGATGGACGGCATCGAGGTCGGCCGGGTCAACGTGGCCGCCCGCGCCTGCGGCATCTCCATCCGCGCCTTCGAGCTGGCCGTCGCGTACGCCCAGCAGCGCCGCACCTTCGGGCAGCCGCTCGCCAAGCACCAGGCCGTCGCGTTCAAGCTCGCCGAGATGGGTACGAAGATCGAGGCCGCGCACGCTCTCATGGTCAACGCGGCCCGGCTCAAGGACGCCGGCCAGCGCAACGACGTCGAGGCCGGGATGGCCAAGCTGCTGGCCTCCGAGTACTGCGCGGAGGTCGTCCAGGAGGCGTTCCGCATCCACGGCGGCTACGGCTACTCGAAGGAGTACGAGATCGAGCGGCTGATGCGCGAGGCGCCGTTCCTGCTCATCGGCGAGGGCACCTCGGAGATCCAGAAGACCATCATCTCGCGGGGCCTGCTCAAGGAGTACAAGCTCTGACGGCTGCTCGCCCCGTCGGCCGCTCCGGCGGGGCGAGACCTCAGCCGTCCGCCCGGGTCACGCCGGCCGGGACGTGCCGGCGGGCCCGGTTCACCAGCGCCTTCGGGTCGTCGGCGTACAGCCGGATCTCCCGTACCGGCGCGCTCGGGCCCTTCGGCAGGCGCACCGACAGCGGCTCCCGCAGCACCACGTCCACCGCGGTCTGGCTGCCCACGCCGAGGTTCAGCACCGCCGCGTCGTCCGGGTCGTACTGCACGGCCCGGCTGGACGGCAGCGACCGGTAGCGCGCCTCCACCCGGGCGACGGCGGTCCACGGGATTCGGATGTCGAGCGAGACGCCGTTGCGCAGCCGCAGGCCGGTGTCGTCGACGACGTGCGGGTGGATCCGCAGGCTGGCGAGCAGGCCGACCATCCACAGCACGCCCCAGACGCCGAGCCCGATGGCGACGTGCCGCACGGTCGGCCAGCCGATGGTGTGCCGGAGGATCAGGTCGAGGACCGGGATCTCGAGCGCCGACAGCGCGATGAAGACGCCGAGGATCGGCTGCACCACGCCGCCGTAGCCGAAGGTCTCCGCACCCGGCGCCACCGGGTGCGGCCGCCGCAGGACCCACCGGGCCAGGCTGCGCCACATGCCCCACTCGTACGCGGCCGCGCGGCGCGCCAGCCTGACCACGTCGACCTTTGCCATCCCCGCCCCCCTTCTTTTTGCATTGCAGTTGCAACGTAAAGGCTGGCGGGGAACGTGTCAATGCAGTCGTATTGTGAAAGCATGGGGGGATGCCGAAGCGGGTCGATCACCGGGAGCGCCGCGCGCTGATCGCGGACGCGCTCATGCGGGTCGCGGCCGAGCAGGGACTGGAGGCGGTCAGCCTCCGGCACGTGGCCGCCGCGGCCGGGGTCAGCTCCGGAATGGTGCAGCACTACTTCCGCACCCGCGACGAGATGATGACCTTCGCGCTCGCCGTGATCCGGGACCGCAGCGAGGCCCGGGTGACCCGGGCGGTCGCGGCGCTCGGGGAGACACCGGCACCGCGCGAACTGCTGCGGACCATGCTGGCCGAGCTGCTGCCGCTGGACGAGGAGCGCCGTGCCGACGGCCGGGTGGCGCTGGCGTTCCTGGCCTACACCGCCGTACGCCCGGCCGTCGCCGCCGCGCTGCACGACGAGACGGCCGCCCTGCTGGGCTTCATCGCCGGTCTGATCCGCTCCGGTGCCGGCCCGACGGTGGATCCGGAGCGGGCCGCGGTCGGATTGCTGGCGGTGATGGAGGGACTCGGCATCTACCTGCTCGGCGGGCACTACCCGCCGGAGACCGCACTGGCCGCCCTCGACACCCAGCTCGACCTGATCTTCGGCCCCGAGCCGTCGCCGGCCTGAACTCGCGCCGGCGGGGGCCTCAGCCGCGCCGCGTGAGGCCGCCGGCGGCGCGCTCGATGATCAGGCAGCGGTCCTCGACGTAGTCGATCCCCGCCTCCTCGGCGATCCGCCGCGCCTCGGCCGAGAAGATCCCGAGCTGCAGCCAGACCGCCGGCGCGCCGATCGCCACCGCCTGCCGGACCACCTCGACGGCGTCCGGGGCCGGGCGGAACACGTCGACCAGATCGACGGGGTGCGGGATGTCGGCCAGCGACGGGTACGCCTGCTCGCCGAACAGCTCGTCCACGGTCGGGTTCACCGGGATGATCCGCCAGCCGTGCCGCTGCATCTCCAGCGGTACGCGGTGCGCGGCCTTGCCCGGGTCGCGGGACGCGCCCACGACGGCGATCACGGCGGAGTCGGCGAGAATCTGCTGGGCGGAACGCATTCGTCGAGCCTAGCCCCGTCGGCGGCGGACGGCCCGGCCTGGCGCCTGGTCACAGCAGGGAGAGCTGCTCGGCCGCAGGCGCCGGGGCGGGCGTGACGGGCAGCTGCCGATTCTCGCCGACCTCGCCCCGGTGCAGCCCGTGCCGGCGGGCCGCCATCCGCACCCGGGCGGTCACCTCCCGCTGGTACGCCTGCGGCGCGTACGCCCCGGCCTGGTAGAGCTGCCGGTAGCGGGGGACCAGGTGCGGGAACTCCCGGGCCAGCCAGCGCGCGTACCACTCGCGGGCACCGGGGCGCAGGTGCAGCGGCAGCGGGGTGACGCCGGTGGCCCCGGACGCGGCGATCGCGGCCACCGTGGCGTCGATCGACTCGTCGTCGTCGCTGAGCCCCGGCAGGATCGGTGCCATCAGGACTCCGACGGAGAAGCCCGCGTCGGTGAGCTGGCGTACCGCGTCGAGGCGGCGGCGCGGGCTCGGCGTGCCCGGCTCGACGGCCCGCCAGAGCGCCTCGTCCACGAAACCCACCGAGTAGGACAACCCCACCCGGGTCACCTCGGCGGCCTGGCGCAGCAGTGGCAGGTCGCGCAGCAGGAGCGTGCCCTTGGTCAGGATCGAGAACGGGTTGGCGAAGTCGCGCAGCGCCTCGATGATCTGGGGCATGAGCCGGTAGCGCCCCTCGGCCCGCTGGTAGCAGTCCACGTTGGTGCCCATGGCGATGTGCGCGCCGCGCCACTTCGGGGCGGCCAGCTCCCGGCGTACCAGCTCACCGGCGTTGACCTTGACGATCACCTTCCGGTCGAAGTCCGCGCCGGCGTCGAGGTCGAGGTAGGTGTGGGTGTTGCGGGCGAAGCAGTTGTGGCTGACCACCCCGTTGGCGATGAAGTCGCCGGTGCCGGTGGTGATGTCCCACAGCGGCAGCTCCAGCCCGAGGTCCTCGATGCCGGCCACCCGCAGCCGGGCCCGGCACTTGAGCGCCATGCCCTCGATCGAGCGCCTGCTGGTGACCGCCGGGTCGGTGAGGTGGAAGAAGCGCAGCCGCTCCGGCAGGCCGCCGGTCAGGCGGAGCTGCCGTACCCGGTTGAGGTTGCCCGGGTCGTCGAGCACCCACCGGAAGCCGAACCGGTCCAGGGCGGCGCCCGCCCGGTCCCGGCTCTCGTCGTCGCCGACGCTGATCCGGAAGACGCCCCGCCGGCAACTGCCGGCGGCGTCGAAGGTGCCGGCGAGGAGGCCCAGCCACCAGTCGTCCGTCGGCTCGTCCGCCGGGCGGATCAGCTCGGCGACCGCCTCGGCGTCACCGGGCCGGGCGGTGCGGATCGCGGTCGTCGACCGGCGGCCCGCGCGGACCGTCGGGCCGGGGATGCGCTCCGTGCCGATCCCGGCGTCGGCGAGGAACCGCTCCGCGCGCGCCAGCGCCTCATCCTCGGCGGTGGCCAGCCGGAAAGCGGCTGCCCGGGTGGTCGGCGTCGCGCACCAGGGCGCAGAGGTAGCCCCGCCGGTAGTCGGCGGAGCGCTTCGGGGCGGCCGCGAACCGGCCGGTGCCGAGCAGCCGGTTGCGGGTGGTCAGGTAGGGCCGCCGGCCGCCACCCCGCATGCTGCCGGTCACGTGCTTCCAGCCGCGTTCGGTGAGGAACCGGTGGTCGCCGCTGGCCACCAGGGTGGTGCCGTCCTCCAGGGTGACCCGGTGGGCCCGCTTCACCGTCGACCACTTGTCGAGCACCGTGGTCACCACATAGTGCCGGTAGGCCCCGCGCCGCTCGGTGCCGTAGATCCGGTCGCCGACCTCCAGCTCGCTGATCGGCCGGGTGCGGCCGTCGGCCATCAGGATCGGCGTGTCACCGGCCAAGCAGTAGACGCACGCATGGCTGCAGCCCCGGTAGGGGTTGACCGTCCACTCGAACGGGACGCGGGACTGGCCCGGCACCCGGTTGATGATCGACTTGGCCCGTACCTCGTAGAAGGTCATGCCGGCGAAGCCGGGGGTGTCGAAGGTGCGGGCGATCGCGCCGGGGAGCGCCAGCGGCAGGGGTGGAGTCGCTGGCGCTGCCCCGTCGGGAGTCCCCTCGTCCGGGGGAGCGGAGAGGTTGTCCCAGCGCATGGGCTTCATTCGAACATGCGTACGAAGGAAGCGCAAGTGACCCGCCGAACACCGGACACCGGAGTGGGGTGGGCGGGGTGCAGGATGGGGGCATGGAGACGTCGACCTTCGTCTACGACGGCGACTGCGCGTTCTGCACCCGCTGCGCGCAGATCATCGAGCGCCGGATCCCGACCCGGGCCCGGGTGCTGCCCTGGCAGTTCGCCGACCTCGACGCGCTCGGCCTGACCGCTGCCGAGTGCGAGGAGGCGGTGCAGTGGGTCGGCGGGGACGGCGTGCGCGCCGCGGGACCGGACGCCATCGCCCGGCTGCTCGGCGACAGCAACCCCCTCTGGCGGATCGCCGGCGCCGGCCTGCGGCTGCCTCCGGTTCGGGCGGCCGCCTGGCCGGCGTACCGCTGGGTGGCCCGCAACCGCCACCGGCTGCCCGGCGGCACCGCGGCCTGCGCCGTGCCGTCCGCCGGCCGCGACTGACCCGCCGGCTCGCGGTCAGGCGGGCAGGCCGGTGCAGGCGGTCCCGTCGATGGTGCAGGCCGTGGGCGTGGCGCTGATCGCCGCGCCGTTCACCCGGAACGTCACCCGGACCGTGCCGTGGCCGGGCACCCGCCCGCTGTCCCCGTCCGGCACGAAGGTCCACGTCGTGCCGTCCCGGCTGGTCCGGGCCCCGGTCACCGAGGTGACCTGGAGCGACTCGCGGGGCAGTACGACGACGAGGGTCCAGTCCGGCGCCGGCGCGGGACCCGGGTTGTCGATCGTCACCGCGGCGCTGTAACTGAGCAGGGCGCTCTCCTCGACGGCGAAGTCGGCGCGCAGCGCGACGGGCGTGGGTGGTGCTGAAGCGGTCGCCGACGGCGTCCTGGTCGCGGGCGGGGCGGCCGGCCCGCCGGGGGCCGGTGGAGCCGCTCTGGTCACCAGAGGTGCGGACGTCCGGGGGGTGGCGACGGTCGGTCCCGGCCGCTCGTCCGGTGCCCCGGTCGAGGCCGGGTCGGTGGCCGGCACGCCCGCGGCGGGCCCGACGGCCACCGGAGTCAGCCGTTCGGGCGTGCGCAGCACCGTGACGATCGAGTACGCCGTCGCCAGCAGCACGCCCAGCGAGGCCACGATGGCGACGTGGGCGAGCCTCGACCCGTCACCCCGGCCGAGGACGGCGCGACGCGCGGCCCCGGCCATGGCGACGATCCCGTCCAACAGGACGATCGGCAGGGTCCGCCGTGGCGGGGACGGTGGTGCCGGCACTGGGCCTTCCCCCTTCAGGTCGTCCGTCGGACCGGAATCCGGTCCTCCGGTCCCCGTGGTCACCGCCGGTCAGAGCGTGCGGAGCCCGTCGAGCAGCGCCTCGAGCAGTTCCCGGGACGGCACCCCGGAGAGCGTCAGCGGTTCGTGCGTCTCGATCAGCCCCGCCGCCAACAGATCGCCGAGCAGTACCCGGACGGTACCCAACGGCAGCCCCAGGTCGGCAGCGACCTCCGCCACCGACAGTGGACGGTGGCACCGCTCGATTATCCGGGCCTGTTCGGGAAAAAGCTGGGCGGTGGCAGGGGCCGCCCGCCGGGCCACGACGAGGGTGATCAGGTCGAGCCCGCCGTGCTCGGCCGTGAGGCGGCCCCGCGTCACCGTGTACGGCCGGGCCACCGGTCCGGCGTCCTCGTCGTACCACGCCTCGTCATCGTCTCCAGTGGTGCGCACCGCTGTCCCCGCCGGTCGCCGTGCGGGCCGGCTCGAGGTACCGGCCGGAGAGCTGCTCCGCGAGGGGGTCCTGCACGTTCCGGGACCGGCCGAGCAGCGGCCCGTCGGGAGAGCGGGCGACGGCCGGCTCGGCTCCGGGGACCCGGTCGACCAAGCCGTCCAGGGCGGCCGTCAGGCTGTCGGTGGGGACCGCTGAAGGAGTCATCTAGGTCCTCTCGCCGCTGTTGCGCAGCGTTGTCTCGACGATGTCGGGGCCGGTGGTGCCGGGTGCGGGCCGGACCGCCCCGGTCGGGCGGGTCCGCGTGGGCAGCCCGCCGCCGGCCGCCCCGGCCTGCGGGCGCGTGGC
>NZ_MUYZ01000509.1:0-2753 GCF_003013775.1 Micromonospora sp. MH33 | reverse complement strand
CCGGTGGGGCCGCCGGGCGGGGCCGCCCCGCCCTCGTCGCCCGGACGGCCGCTGCCGGGCTGGGTGCGGTCGGTGGAGTGGTCGAGCACGCGCAGGGCCGCGAGGGCCGCCATCGGCACCACCAGGGCCCCCGCCGCCCCGGCCACGTCCAGGGCCGAGCCGCCCAGCACGCCACCGAGACCGGCGGCCACCCCGGTGCCGGCCATCGCCGCCCGGATCGCCGGGTAGATGCCGAACAGCCGCATCAGGCCGCCCCAGGGCTGGAGCAGGGCGAACCAGACCAGCGCGGCGCCGGCCAGGGCCAGCACGGTGAGCGGGCTGTTCACCAGGGTCTGGAAGTTGGCGGCGCTGGACCGGTGCACGGTGAGCCCGCCGGTGCCGTCGCCGACGGCGGCGAGGAACCGGCCCAGGCTGCCCCGCTCGGCCTCCGGCCGGCCCGCGTCGACCACGGCGAAGCCGATGGTGACCGCCAGCCCCGCCATGGTCGCCCAGGCCAGCCGGCTCACGGTCAGCCAGCCGCCGGAGCAGATGGCGGCGGCGACGCTCACCCCGGCGGTGAGCGCGATCGCGCCGATCGAGTCGGCGCCCAGGTAGGGGCTGCCCACGATCACCACGGCGGCCCCGCCGACCGCGACCATCACCATCGGGCGCCACGCCCGGCGGACCCGCTGGGCCAGCCAGCCACCGCAGAGCAGCGAACCGGCGATGAACACGCCCAGCCCGACGGTGCCCAGGCCGGCGTACCGGCCGCCCTCCAGGGCGGAGTAGCCGACCACGCCGTTGAGCTGCAACCGGGAACCGGTGAGCACGTCCACCCCGACCACCAGGGTGGCCAGCCCGGCCACCGCGCCGAGGGGCCCGAGGGTGCGCTCGTGGCCCGGGCTGAACCGGACCGCGGCGGTGCCGCCCACGATCAGCAGGGCGGTCACCGAGGCGAACCACCAGCCGGCGTGCTGCCCCCGCCACCAGGGCACGGCGTCGGCGAGCAGGGCGGCCGGCACGGCAAGGGCGGCGCCGATCAACAACAGCTCCACCACCGCCACCACCCGCCGGGACACCGGCTCCGGCCCGTGCGGGCCGGCGTGCCGGCGGGCCCGGCGCAGCAGCGGCAGCACCGTCACGGCGAGGGCCACCTGCGCGGCGGCGAACAGGGTGAAGAACCAGCCGGCGACCCGACGCTGGGCGGCGGCCTCCCGGTCCGCGTCGGCCGGCGCGCCGATCGCGGCCCGCAGGTCGTCGGGGCGCCCGTCGACCGACACGGCGGGCCGGCCGAGGAAGAGCCGCTCGGGCATCGGCCGGCCGAGGGCGGCCAGCGCGGTGGGGGCCAGGTCGACCAGTTGCAGGTAGCCCTCGCGGGCGGTGCTCGGCGAGGTCAGCCAGCCCCGCTCCCAGCCCGGGCCGTCCGCCACCGCGACGTGCAGCCGCGACGGCGTGTCGGTGTCCGACACCCCGGCGACCAGGACCAGCGAGCGCGGCGGCCGGGCGGCGAGCACCCGGGCGAGCTGGGCGTCCACCTGGCGGGCCTGGGCGGCCCGGCTGGCCGGGTCCTCGCCGTCGACGGTGCCCAGGTCGACGATGCTCAGCACGCAGGAGCCGAGCAGCTTCGCCGGGTCGGCGGGGAGCACCGGCGCGTACCGGTCGACCCGGCCGAACGGGCGGGCGGCGGCTGCCGCGGCACCCGGCCCGACCGCCACCGAGCAGCGCACCGACTCGGACAGCGCCCCCGGGGTGGCCCCCCAGGAGAGCCGGTCCTGGTTGTACGCGACGACGCCCTCCTGGTCCGGCAGGTTCGCGCCGATCCCGTCGGGCTGCTCGACCGTCACCCCGGTGGCCGGGCAGCCTCCGCCCGACCGGCTGCCGTTCCAGGCGGCGAAGTTGCCGGCGCCCAGCGTCAACCACCCGTCGACCGGGCAGGTGGGCCGGCGCGCGGAGCGTACCGAGAGGGAGCCGATCGAGCCCTGCTCGGCCATCCGCCACAGCGTGGGGGTGGCCTGCGGGTCGACGTCCTCCCAGCGCAGCCCGGCCGCCCCGGCCAGCACCACGAAGTCGGCGCTGCGCTCGGCGGCGCCGTTGTCGGGGCGGGCGGCCAGCGCCGTGATGCCGAGCACCACCACGGCCAGGGTCAGCAGCACCGGGGTCAGTCTGCGCAGCATCACCAGGTCCCCGTCGAGTGCTCGGGCGTCAGCTCGGCGTACAGGTCGAGCAGGGCGCCCGTGGTGTCCGCCTCGGTCGGCCAGGTCGCGGCCCGCGCGGCGCCCCGGCGGCCCAGGCCGGCCCGGCGGGTCTCGTCGTCCAGCAGGTCGCGTACCGCCGCGTCGACGGCGTCCACGTCACCGGCGGGGACCAGCACCGCGGCGTCGCCGACCAGCTCCGGCAGGCCGCCGACGGCGGTCGCCACCAGCGGTACGCCGGCCCGCAGCGCCTCCTGGGCGAAGAGCTGGCGGGCCTCCCAGTCGCTGGTCACCACGGCCAGGTCAGCGCCGGCCAGCAGGTCGGCCACGTCGGTGCGGTGCCCGAGCAGGGTCACCGGCGCCCGGGCGGCGGAGATCCGCGCGGCGAGCGGCAGGTACGCGGGCCCGCTGCCGGCGATCACCACCAGCGGCGCGGGCTGCCGGGCTCGCCACCGGGCGGCCGCGTCGACCAGGATGTCGTACCGCTTCTGCGGGTGCAGCCGGCCCACCGAGAGGATCAGCGGGCGGTCGGCGCCGACCCCGAACTCGGCACGGACGGCGGCCCGGCGGCGGCGCGGCGCG
>NZ_MUYZ01000508.1:0-2769 GCF_003013775.1 Micromonospora sp. MH33 | reverse complement strand
CGCCCGAGCCGCGCCGGCGGGTTCCCCGGCCGGACTCCCCGGTGGAGCAGTTCACTCCGCTCGAACCCTTCCCGCCACCGCCCGCCCCGCGTCCGCCACGTCCCGCTCCCGGGCCACGACCGGCGTCCGCGGGCGGGGCCACCCCGGCCTCGGACGACCCGGGGCCGCCCGACGCCTGAGCCGGCGGGTCAGCAGTTGTTGGTGCTGGTCTGGTTGCGCTTGAGGTAGTCGGACCAGGCGCCCTGGACGACCGAGACGACGACGCTGCCGTCGTGGATCTGCTCGTAGTGCAGGTGCGGGTTGAGGTCGTACTTCGCCGACGAGGCGCCGACCTTGCCGATGACGGTGCCCTGGTTCACGGTGTCGCCCTTGGCGACCAGACGCTCGATGAGGTGGGCGGGGACGGGTCAGGCGGCGAGCGACGCGTACCGGCCGGCGCGGTCGAGCAGGGTGTGGTGGGTGCCGGACTCGACGATCCGGCCGTGGTCGAGCACGGCGATCTGGTCGGCGTCGCGGACGGTGGAGAGGCGGTGCGCGATGGTGACCACGGTGCGTCCCCGGGCCAGCTCGTCGAAGGCGCGCTGCACGGCGCGCTCGGTCTCGGTGTCCAGCGCGCTGGTCGCCTCGTCCAGCACCAGGATCCGGGGGTCGCGCAGCAGCGTGCGGGCGATGGCCAGGCGCTGCTTCTCGCCGCCGGAGAACCGGTGGCCGCGGGAGCCGACCACGGTGTCGTACCCGTCGGGGAGCGCGGCGATCAGGTCGTGGATCTGCGCGGCGCGGGCGGCGGCCTCGATGTCGGTGTCGGTGGCGTCCGGGCGGGCGTACCAGAGGTTCTCCCGCACGGTGGCGTGCAGGAGGTAGGTCTCCTGGCTGACCACGCCCACGACGGCGGCCAGGTCGGCCAGTCGCAGGTCGCGCAGGTCGACGCCGTCGATGGTGATCCGGCCGGCGTCGGGGTCGTGCAGCCGGCTGATCAGCGCGGCGAGGGTGCTCTTGCCGGAGCCGGTCTCCCCCACCAGGGCCAGGCTGGTGCCGGCCGGGACGTCCAGGTTGACGCCGGCCACGGCGGCGGTGTCGCTGCCCGGGTAGCTGAAGGTGACCTCGGAGAAGCGCAGGTGGCCGCGGACCCGGGCCGGGTCGAGGGCCACCGGCCGCGCCGGGTCGGCCACCTCGACGGGCAGGTCCAGGTATTCGAAGATCCGGGCGAACAGCGCCATCGAGGCGGTCAGCGAGACGCCGACGTTGAGCAGGCCCATGAGCGGCCGGAACAGGTTGCCCTGGAGGGCGGTGAAGGCGACCAGGGTGCCGATGGTGAGCGTGCCGGCGGTGCCGGGCAGGCCGGCGCCGAGGTAGATGACGGCCGGGATGGCTGCGAAGATCACCGTCATGGAGGCCATCCGCCAGCGGCCGGCCAGCTCGGAGCGGAGTTCCAGGTCGACCAGGCGGGCCGAGGAGGTTGTGAACCGGTCGACCAGGGTCGCGCCCGCGCCGAGGGTCTTGGCCAGCTGTACGCCGCTGATCGACAGCCCTTCCTCGATGGTGACGTTGAGGTCGGCCAGCTCCCGCTGTCGGCGGGCGGTGATCTCCCGGCGCAGCCGGGCCACCCGCCGGGTCAGCCAGATGGCGGGCGGCAGCACGACCACCGAGACGAGGGTGAGCCGCCAGCTCAACGCGACCATGGCGATGACGGTGGCGACCACGGTGGTGAGGTTGGCGGCGATCGAGGTGGCCGTGGAGGTGACCACGGCCTGCATGCCGCCGATGTCGTTGGTGATCCGCGACTGCACCTCGCCGGTGCGGGTGCGGACGAAGAAGCCGATCGACTGGCGTTGGAGGTGGGTGAAGACGTCGGTGCGCAGCCGGTGCATGACCTCCTGCCCCACCCGGGTGGAGATCCAGGTCTGCGCCACGCCGAGCACGGCGGTCACCGCGGCCACCCCGACCATGCCCGCGACCAGCCAGGCCAGCAGGGTCAGGTCGCGCTCCGGGAGGGCCCGGTCGATCACGGTACGCAGCAGGAACGGCGACGCCATCGCGATCACGGACGACGCCATGATGATCGCCACCACGGCGGCGAGGGGGCCGCGGTGGTCGGTGAAGAGGCCGCCGATCCGGCGCAGGGACACCTGTCGGGCCTGCGTCTTCTCGGCGGGGGTCACGGTGGTCCGGCCGCCACCGCGGCCGTCTCGGAATCCGTCCAAGGGGGTGCTCTCTTCCGTCGGGGGCATTGCTGAGGTTACCTCATCATGAGGTAGCAACAGCATGTGCTGCTACCGTATTCCGGTGACCGGCGGCGACGACGAGGAGAGCCTGGGCGAGACGTTCTGGGCGGTGGCCCGGCGGCTGCGCCACCAGTCCAAGCGCACCCTCGAACCCTGGGAGATAAACCCGGGGCACGCCCGGGCGCTCGCCGTGCTGATGCGGCACGGCGCGGTCCGGCTCAGCACGCTCGCCGAGCACCTGCGCATCGCGCCCCGCTCCGCCACCGAGGTGGTCGACGGCCTGGCCGAGCGCGGGCTGGTCGAGCGGCGGCCGGACCCGGTGGACCGCCGGGCCACCCTGGTCGCGCTCACCGGTGAAGGCGAACGGGTCGGCGAGGCCATCCGGGGGGCCCGGGCCGCCGAGGCGGAACGGTTCTTCGGCGCCCTCGACCCGGCGGACCGGGACGAGCTGACCCGAATCCTGCGCCGGCTGCGCGACGACTGACCGGCATCGCCGGCCCGGCGCGGACCGGCCGGCGCCCCCCGGGACCGCCGCGGCGACGGCCGG
>NZ_MUYZ01000507.1:0-2773 GCF_003013775.1 Micromonospora sp. MH33 | reverse complement strand
TCAACTCATGCCCATACGCACGAGACGGAAGACCCGCAAGCCAATGCAACTGAGTGATCCGACCCTCAGCGCCATCCCCACTCACATAGACGTTGTGGCTGTCCTTCAGGTCACTGTCGTACCGGCTGAGCCGAACCACCGTCTCCGCGGCCGGATCGAACACCACCGCCACCGCCTGCGACCCACCCTGCGACCCCAACCCCGCGTTGGTCTGCACCACCCACTGCTCAACCGCACCCAACGTGGCCCGAATCGCGTCCTCCGCCACGTTCGCATCCGGCACCAACCGAAGACGGAACACCACCGTCCCCGACTCACCACGCTGCACCCAATGGTCGACGTGGACCCGAACCCCCGCCTGCTCCCCCGCCGTCACCACCCGGAACGGACGCCCGCCCTCGTCCCCCGGCGTCGGCACGAACTCCAGCGGCGCCCGACCCTGCCACGTGAACCGATCCGACTCCACCCGCGTCATCTCGCCCCACGAAGGCAAACCCTCCGCACTGCGATACGACACCCGCCAACCACCATCAACCCACACCACCGACGGCTCCACCCCAGCCGCCCACCCCGACGACGACCCAACCCCGCCATCGGCCGAAGCCGCACCAGCCCACTCGAACGCCGCCGGCCCCCCGGGCAACCCACCCCCGGTACGCCGACGCTTCGCGGCTGGCCCCGCTGCGGCGCGCTCCCTGCGCTCCTTCCGCTTCTGAAGCTTCTCAATGAGCGCGCCGAACTCGGCGGCCGGCTTGCCCGTGTTGACAAGCCGATAAGCGTGCGTGGGCACCTCAGCCAACGGATGAGCGAGCCGGAAAGCCCGCACAGCTTCGTCATCCAACGGCATCAACGGCGCCTTGACCACCACGAAAACATTGTTGACGATATCCGGTCCGACCAGCCGCGTTCCCACCTGCAGGTTGATCGCCGCCCCGGCAGACAGATCCACCTCCAGCCCATCGATTGTCTTACCCGGACCGCCGACCTGCTTATCGACGGGTTCGGGTATCTTGGCGTTTTTCCAGAATGTGTCGTCGAAAGACACTCCGTCGAAAAGCGTCCACCGATTCCTCAACTCCCAGAAGGACTCCGTTAGGCGCAGCCGCTCGATGTCGCGGGCGGTGGGTGCGGGATCGGTCAGCCTCAGATACAGAACCTTCCCCCCGGTCGGCTCGGCCGGGATTTCCGCAACCGCGAGGGGTTGACTATCAACGCCATATCCGACTTCGAGAACAACCGGGCCGCGGGGGATAACTGCCGGAATTCCGTCGGCAAATTCAACCCGCGAGATAACGGTTCTCCTGGTTGCACCGTCCGCGCTGAAACGCACGACCAAGACGCCATATTCGTGCGCTACCGTCACCATCCGGAAGGAGTCACTGAACGGCGGCTTGTCGGGTTCCAATACTCGGACGGATGCTCGGTTCCTCAGCTCGGCCAGCTCGTTGTCGTCGAACTTGCGGCCGAGTTCCTGGTAGATCGAACTCTCGATACCGTCGGCCGTGGTGTACGGGATCCTGGCAATACCGACTCCCTGCCCGCCGACCTTTCCGAAGTCGACAGAGACCATATCGCCGGGGGCGACGAGCCGGGCGGTATTCAGAACAGGCAGAGTTTTGCCGCCCAACCAGAGGTTCGAACTGACGCCCCTGCCCTCCCCCCCGGCGGTCAGGCGGAGGGTGAATGGGGATTCAAGTCGCGGGCTCTCGTCCTGCCAGCCGCTGTCTTCCTGGAGGCTGTTGAAGTACCGGCGATGTTCTACGAGTTCTTTGGCCTGGCGACGAGGGGAAACGGGCTGCTTACGGATGGCCGCAAGGTTACGGTGGAATACGGCTTGCAGAATGTGCTTGTGCCTGTTGGTCGACTCCGCCTCCGCTGAAGCGATCTGGGGTTTCAGCAGATTGATCACGTCGTTGAAGAGGGCGTCCAGACGTTCCTTTGCGTTGGCGGACATGGTTGTCTGCGGGAAGCCACTGTCGAGGCGGGGGTCGGCTGGATCAAAAGGTAGGAGGCGGTGGTAGGCGCCCTTCCAGAAGACGACCTGGTGCCGGACGGCACCAGCGCGGGGCGCCGGGCCGATGTCCTGCGGTGCGTCGAACGGATGATGGACCCGCATCGACATGGACAACGCCCCGGCCACGAGATACGGAACCACATGCACGAGTTCGAAATCCCCGGATTTGCCGTTGGAGAGCGTACCGAGCCAGATCCGGTGCAGGGCTTGCCGTTGCTGCTCCGACACACCCGCCGGATACGGAAGGAACTCTCTCAACGTCGACTGCTCGCCCCGCGCGAGGTCGTCGGCCAGCCGGCGAGCCACCCACGCACGCAGCCCAACCGCGTCCCTGATGCCCGGCACCTTCGACAACTCCGGAGTGTTCAACAATGAGCGGTAGAAGGTGTTGGCCGCTGGCTTTTCCTCGGCGTCAAAGGTGTCGAACACGTCGTCCACCCAGTCGTCGAACTGCTTCTCGACATGGTACGCAGAATTCGCCAACCGCGCGGTCGCCGCTATTACTTCCTCATCGAAGCTCTGCGGCGCCCCTTCCGGGTCGACCGCCGGAGTCGACATGTCCACTACCCCGGACGGGTCCCCCGTCCACCCCAGGTCCGCGAACTCCGGGCCAAGATAAAACGGGTCGTAGTATTCCGCTGAATCGGACGGCTGCCCGCCCGCGTCGGCGTCGGTCGGGGGGTGCCATTCCATCGCCGCCGGCCGGCCCGGCAGCGAACCCGAAACCCGCTCCGACGACCCGACGTCCGACCCGGACGA
>NZ_MUYZ01000506.1:0-2812 GCF_003013775.1 Micromonospora sp. MH33 | reverse complement strand
AACCCCCCGCACTGCGATACGACACCCGCCAACCACCATCAACCCACACCACCGACGGCTCCACCCCAGCCGCCCACTCCGACGACGACCCAACCCCGCCATCGGCCGAAGCCGCACCATTCCACTCGAACGCCGCCGGCCCCCCGGGCAACGACGACTCATCCCCGATGCGCCGACGCCTCGCGGTCCGCCCAGCAGCCTGTTCGTCTCGCTTTCTGCGCCTGTCGAGCTTGTCCTTCCGCGCCTGGAGCTGAGCTTTGAAAGTATCGAACTCGGCGAACGTCTTGCCCGTGTTGACGAGCCGGTAGGCGTGCGTGGGTACGTCGACGACCCACGGGTTGGCGACCCGGTAGGCAGCCTTGGCTGCGTCGTCCAACGGCTTCAACGGCACCTTGGCCACCATGAAAACGCTGTTGACGCCATCCGGCCCGACCGGCCATCTTCCTACCCGCAGAGTGATCTCCGCACCCTCAGAAAGATCCACCTCCCACCCATCGATTGTCCTACCCGGACCGCTGAGCTGAAGATCGACAGGCTTGGGTATTCTGGCATGCTTGTTCAAGGTCTCGTCGAGAGATATGCCCTCGGCAAGGTCCCACCGATCCCACAGCTCCCAGAAGGAGTTTCTGCGGTGCCACTCGATGTCGCGCACAGTGGGGACGGCGGCCAACTCCCAATATAGGGCCTGCCCCCCGTTCTTCTCGGCCGGGATTTCGACGACCGCGACGGGCCGACCATCGGTGTCATAACCGAGTTCGAGAACCACATTCGTCATGTCCTGGGGGACGACGAACGAACTCCCGTCGGCAACTTTGGCGGCCCCCCGTGGGATGACGAGGCTCTTGGTTGCCCTCGCTTCATCATCACCCGCGCGGAATTTTATGCCCAACACCCCTGAGTCGCGGTACAAATTCGTCGACATCTGGAAGGAGTCACTGAACAACGGCTTGTGGAATTCCCACACTCGGGCGGATGCTCTTTTCCTCAGTTCGGCCAGCTCGCTGTCGGTGAACCTACGGTCGAGTACCCGGTAGATGACGTCACCGGCGGCTGCGCTGTACGGGATTCTGGCAATACCGACGCCTCCCCCGTCGACCTTCCCGAAGTCGATAGCGACCACGTCACCCGGGGCGACAATTTGGGTGGTATCCAGAACAGGACCATTTTTGCCGCCTACCTGGAGGAACAGAGATGTGCGGCGGCTGGGGCCCCCGGCTTCGCTGGCGGTTAGGCGGAGGGTGAACGGGGATTCGAGTCGCGGGCTCTCGTCCCGCCAGCCGCTGTCTTCCTGGAGGCTGTTGAAGTACCGGCGATGTTCTATGAGTTCGCGGACCTGCCTGTCGAGGGAGACGGGGGCGCCGAGGCCGAGACCGGGCGGGTGCTCTGGCTGCCGACGGATGTGCGCGAGATTACGGTGGAAGGTACGCTTCAGAAAATGTCCGTGCCTGCCGACCAGATTGGCTTCCGCTGCGGCGATCCCGTCTTTCAGCAGGGCGATCACATCGTTGAAGAAGGCATCCAACTTCTCCTTTACGTTGGCGGGCACGGCTGTCTGCTGGAAGCCACTGCCGAGGCGGGAATCGGCTGGATCACGAGGCCGGAGAAGGTGGTAGGCACCCTTCCAGAAAACGACCTGCTGCCGGGTGGCACCAGCATCGGGCGTCGGGCCGATGTCTTCTGGAGCATCGAACGGATGGTGGACCCGCATCGGCTTGCCCAACCCCCCGGCGAAGATATGGGGGATCACATACGCGAGTTCGTGATCTCCGGACCCCGCGTTCGAGAGCTTGTCGAGCCAGATCCGGTGCAGGGCTTGCCGTTGCTGCTCCGACACGCCCTCCGGATACGGAAGGATCTCCTTGAACGTCGACTGCTCACCCCGGGCGAGGTCATCGGCCAGCTTTCGAGCCGCCCAGGCGCGCAGTCCAACGACGTTGGTGACGCCCGGCATCGTTAACAACTCCGGAGTGTTCAACAACGAACGGTAGAAGGCGTTGGTTGCTCTCCCTCCCTCCGCGCGGGAGATGTCGAACACGCCGCGCACCCACTCGTCAAACTGGGCCTCGACATAGTACGCAGCATGCCCCAACCGCGTGGTCGCCGCTATTACTCGCTCATCGAAGTCCTGCGGCGACCACTCCGAGCCATTCGCCGGAGTCGCCATGTCCATTCCTGCGTACGGGTCCGCCGCTATTCCGAGCGGGTCCGCCGCCCACCCCAGGTCCGCGAACTCCCGGCCAAGACCATACGGGTCGTAGTATTCCGCTGATTCGGACGGCTGCCCGCCCGCGTCGGCGTCGGCGTCGGCCGGGGGGTGCCATTCCATCGCCGCCGGCCGGCCCGGCAGCGAACCCGAAACCCGCTCCGACGACCCGACGTCCGACCCGGACGACGCCGAATCCGACTCGGGCGACCCAACCGGCCGAGGCGCGACCGTGGGAGCCACATACGACGCAGCCGTCTCCCGGATCTGCTCGAGCTCCCAGGCGGTGAACCCCGGCTCGTTCAGATGATCATCACCCTCGCGCCTGGAACCCCTGAGCAGATCACCCGGCGAAGCATGATGCGGCACCCCGGCGAAATGCTTCAACTCATGCCCATACGCACGAGACGGAAGACCCGCAAGCCAATGCAACTGGGTGATCCGACCGTCAGTGCCATCCGTACTCACATAGACGTTGTGGCTGTCCTTCAGGTCACTGTCGTAAGGGCTGAGCCGAACCACCGTCTCCGCGGCCGGATCGAACACCACCGCCACCGCCTGCGACCCACCCTGCGACCCCAACCCCGCGTTGGTCTGCACCACCCACTG
>NZ_MUYZ01000505.1:0-2816 GCF_003013775.1 Micromonospora sp. MH33 | reverse complement strand
TGCGCCCGGCCCGGGTGGGCGCGCTGTCCGAGGTGGACGCCCAGGTCACCGTGGTCGCGGCCGGCTGCGGCGCCGCCGCGCTGACCGGGCTGCCGGTCCGGCCGGTCAAGGGCCAGGTGCTGCGGCTCCGCGCGCCCGGCCGCGGCGCGCCGGACTTCCGGCACGTGATCCGGGGGTACGCCGACGGCGAGTCGATCTACCTGGTGCCCCGGGACAGCGGGGAGGTGGTGGTCGGGGCGACCGTCGAGGAGCGTGCCGACACCGAGGTGACCGCCGGCGCGGTGCTCCGGCTGCTCCGCGCCGCCGTCGACCTGGTGCCGGAGCTGGCCGAGTACGACCTGGTCGAGGCGACCGCCGGGCTGCGCCCCGGCACGCCGGACAACGCGCCGATCATCGGGCCGCTGCCCGGCCGGCCCGGCGTGCTCGTGGCCACCGGGCACCACCGGCACGGCATCGTGCTCACCCCGGTCACCGCCGACCTGGTCACCGAGCTGATCGTCACCGGCGAGCCGGACCCGCTGCTCGCCCCCTTCACCCCGGACCGGTTCGGGAAGGAGCCCAGGTGGAACTGATCGTCAACGGCGCGGGACGGGACCTGCCCGGCGGCTCGACCGTCGCCGACGTGGTCCGCGCGGTCACCGCCCAGGAGCGCGGCCTGGCGGTCGCGGTGAACGGCGAGGTGGTGCCGCGCGGCGGCTGGTCGGCGACCGTGCTGCGCGACGGCGACCGGGTCGAGGTGCTCAGCGCCGCCCAGGGCGGGTGAGCCGGATGTCCTTCGAGATCGGCGGGGTCGGCTTCGGCTCCCGGCTCATCCTCGGCACCGGCGGCGCGGCCAACCTGCACGTGCTGGAGCAGGCGATCCGCGCCTCCGGCACCGAGCTGGTCACCCTCGCGCTGCGCCGGGTGGACACCGCCCCCGGGGCGGCCGGCGGCCTGCTCGACCTGCTGGACCGGTGCGGCGTACGGCTGCTGCCGAACACGGCCGGCTGCCACACCGCGTCCGAGGCGGTGAAGGTGGCGCGGCTGGCCCGGGAGGCGTTCGACACCGACTGGGTGAAGCTGGAGGTGATCGGCGACGAGCGCACGCTGCTGCCCGACGGGGTGGAGCTGCTGCGCGCCGCCGAGGAACTGGTGGCCGACGGGTTCACCGTGCTGCCGTACACCTCGGACGATCCTGTCCTGGCCCGGCGGCTCGCCGACGTGGGCTGCGCGGCGGTGATGCCGGCCGGTGCGCCGATCGGCTCCGGGCTGGGGGTGAGCAACCCGCACCACATCCGGCTGATCCGGCAGGGCGTGGACGTGCCGGTGATCCTCGACGCCGGGATCGGCACCGCCTCCGACGCGGCGCTCGCCATGGAGCTGGGCTGCGACGCCGTGCTGCTGGCCAGCGCGGTCACCCGGGCGGCCGACCCGGTGGCGATGGCCACCGCTATGCGGCACGCCGTCGAGGCGGGGCGGCTGGCGTACGGGGCGGGCCGGATCGCCCGCCGCTTCCACGCCCTCGCCTCCACCCCGGACGAGGGAAGGCCGGACCTGTGACCCCGCCCGCCTCGGCCGACGTCGACACGACAACCTCCGCCGACGGGCCGCTCGGCACCGCCTGCACGGCAGATCTTGGCGGGAAGTGGCCCCTGGAGGGGCCGGAACCTCCCACGATCTCGCGCAGCGCCGTGCCGTCGGGCGTGGTGCTGCTCACCGACCGCCGGCAGGCGCGGCGCCCCCTGACCGAGGTCGTCGAGGCGGCCGTGGCCGGGGGAGTGCGCTGGGTGGTGCTGCGGGAGAACGACCTGTCCCGGGCCGAGCGGGCCGCCCTGGCCGCAGAGCTGCGCGCCATCATGGCCGAGGCCGGCGGCACCCTGGTCGTGGCCGGCCCGGACCCGCTCGACGGCGACGCCGTCCACCTGCCCGCCGCCGGCCCGTACCCGCCGCCGGCCGTCGGACTGGTCGGCCGCTCCTGCCACGACGCCACGGAGCTGGCCCGACTCACCACCGAGGACTACGTCACGCTGTCGCCGGTCTTCCCGACGAGGACCAAACCCGGCTACGGCCCGCCCCTGCACCCCGGGAGGTTGGGCGAGCTGATCGCGGCCAGCCCGGTGCCGGTGCTCGCGCTCGGCGGCATCGAGACGCCGCAACAGGTCCGGGCGTGCGTCGCGGCCGGCGCCGCCGGGGTGGCCGTGCTCGGCGCGATCATGCGCGCCGGGGACCCCGCCGCGGTGGCCGCCACGCTCACCGCGGCCCACCAGGCGGCACGTCGGCCGCAGCCCTCCAGCGCAACCAAGGGAGCCAAGTGACCCCGAGGACAACGCTCACGATCGCCGGCTCAGACTCCGGTGGCGGCGCCGGCATCCAGGCCGACCTCAAGGTCTTCGCCGCCCTCGGGGCCTACGGGACCAGCGTGATCACCGCGGTCACCGCGCAGAACACCCGGGGCGTGGACGCCGTCCTGCCGCTGCCCCCGCAGACCGTGCGCGACCAGCTCGACAGCGTGCTCGGCGACTTCGACGTGCGAGCCGTGAAGACCGGCATGCTCGGCACCCCGGCGGTCGCCGACGCGGTGGCCGTGGCGGCGCGCGCCGGCCGCCTGCGCCACCTGGTCGTCGACCCGGTGCTGGTCGCCACCAGCGGGCACCGGCTCGGCGTGGTGACGGCGGTCGAGCGGCTGCTCCCGTACGCCGAGGTGGCGACGCCGAACTGCGCGGAGGCCGCGGCCCTCGCCGGACGCCCGGTGACCACGGTCGAGGAGATGGTCGCGGCGGCCGAGGCGCTGGCGGCCGGCGGCCCCGCGCACGTGGTGGTGACCGGCGGCGACGTGG
>NZ_MUYZ01000504.1:0-2827 GCF_003013775.1 Micromonospora sp. MH33 | reverse complement strand
CAGTGGGTGGTGCAGACCAACGCGGGGTTGGGGTCGCAGGGTGGGTCGCAGGCGGTGGCGGTGGTGTTCGATCCGGCTGCGGAGACGGTGGTTCGGCTCAGCCGGTACGGCAGTGACCTGAAGGACAGCCACAACGTCTATGTGAGTGTGGATGGCACTGACGGTCGGATCACCCAGTTGCATTGGCTTGCGGGTCTTCCGTCTCGTGCGTATGGGCATGAGTTGAAGCATTTCGCTGGGGTGCCGCATCATGCTTCGCCGGGTGATCTGCTCAGGGGTGCCAGGCGCGATGGTGATGATCATCTGAACGAGCCGGGGTTCACCGACTGGGAGCTTGAGCAGATCCGGGAGACGGCTGCGTCGTATGTGGCTCCTACGGTCGCGCCTCGGCCGGTTGGGTCGCCCGAGTCGGATTCGGCGTCCTCCGGGTCGGACGTCGGGTCGTCGGAGCCGGGTTCGGGTTCGCTGCCGGGCCGGCCGGCGGCGATGGAATGGCATCCCCCGACCGACGCCGACGCGGGCGGGCAGCCGTCCGATTCAGCGGAATACTACGACCCGTATTATCTTGGCCCGGAGTTCGCGGACCTGGGGCTGACGGCGGACCCGTTCGCCGGATTCGACATGGCGACTCCGGTGCTGGACCCGGAGGGATCATCGTCGGCCCTCGACTACGAAGTGCAACTGACGACCCTGCGGCTGGCGAGTTCTGCGCACCGCGTCGAGGAGCAGTTCGACGAATGGGTGAGCGACGTCTTCGACATTTTTGACGCGGAGGATGTGCCAGCGTTCAGAGCCTTCTACCAATCATTGTTGAACACACCGGAGGTGTCGGCGAAGGGCATCACCACCGTGGCTAGGCTGCGCGTGTGGGCGGTCCGCCGGCTGGCCGAGGAGCTCGCGCAGGGCGAGCAGTCGACGTTGAACGAGTTCCTTCCGTATCCGGACGGCGTGTCGGAGCAGCAACGAGACGCCCTGCACCGGATCTGGCTCGACAAGCTCTCGAACGCCCTGTCCAGGGATTACGAACTCGCGCATGTGATTCCGCATCTCATGGCCAAGGCCTTGTCCATGTCCATGCGGATCCATCATCCGTTCGATGCTCCGCAGGACATCGGCCCGACGCCCGATGTTGGTGCCGTCCGGCATCAGGTCGTCTTCTGGAACGGTGCCTACCACCGCGTCCTACCTTTTGATCCGAACGATTCCCGCCTCGACGATGGCTTCCAGCAGACAGCCGTGTCCGCCAACGAGAAGGAACAGTTGGATGCCCTTCTCGCTGAGCTGAAACGCCAGATAGACACGGCGGAAGCGAATCCGACCAACAGGCACGGACATATTCTGAAGTTCACCTTCAGCCGTAACCTCGCGGCCATCGGTAAGCAGCCCGTCTCCCCTCGCAGGCAGGCCCGAGAACTCGTAGAATACCTCCGATACCTCAACAGCCTCCGGCAAGACAGCGGCTGGCAAGACGAGAGCCCACAACTCGAATCCCCCTTCACCCTCCGCCTGACCGCTGCTGATCGCAGGGGCGACAGCAACCACACAACTTTGAACGCCTCGGTGGGCGGCAAAGTTGTTTCTCTCCTGCTTACCACCCAACATGTCGCCCCCGGCGATATTGTCTCTATCGACTTCGGCAAGGTCGGCGAGGAGGGCGTCGGTATCGCCAGAATCCCGCACACCGAGGCCGACGGGGCCGAGAGGTTCATCTACCGCGAACTCGACCGTAAGTTCGATGACAACGAGCTGGCTGAACTGGGCAACAGAGCATCCGCTCTGAGGAATAGAGTCTCCGGTCTGAGGGATGGAGAATCCGGTCCGAGCAATAGGGCCTCTGGTCCGAGCAATAGGGCCTCCGACCGAGTGTTGGAATCCGTCAAGCCGTCGTTCGTTGACTCCTTCCGGATGCGGACATCATTGAGAAACGGCGTCTTGGGCGTGCGGTTCGGGGAGGGTGATGTTAACAAGGCCGACCAAAGAGCCCTTATCTCACGGACCACATTTGCCGACGGGACTCCGTTTGTCGTCCCCGATGACATGAAGGATGTGATTCTCGAAGTCGGGTATGACATCGATCATCGACCCCTCGCGGTCGTGGAAATTCCGGCCGAGCGGAACGGGGGGCAGGTCGCCCTGTATCTAAGGTTGACCGATCCCGCCCCCACCGTGGGCGACATCGAGCGGCTGCGCAAGAAGGAATCCTTCTGGGAGCCATCGGATCGATGGACGCTTTTCGATGCAATTTCTTTCGACGACGTATTGGCAAAGCGTGCCCGGTTGCCCAATGCCATCATCGATCTTCCGGTCAGCGGTGCGGGCGCGACAGTCGATGGGCTGGAGGTGGATCTGTCTGCGGGGGCGGCGATCACCCTGCGGGTGGGAAAGCGGCTGGTCGGACCGGATATCGTCAGCAATGTCTTTGTGGTGGTCAAGGCGCCGTTGAAGCCGTTGGACGACGCGGCCAAGGAGGCCTACCTGCGCGCCAACTCGGTGGTCGACGTGTCGGAGATACCCACACACGCCTACCGGCTTGTCAACACGGGCAAGACCAACGCCGATTTCGATACTTTGATCGCCCGGCTCCGCACGCGGCAGGCGGTGCTCGGCCTGCGCAGAGAGCGAGGCGAACCGCTATACAAGCCATACGCGAAGCGTCGGCGTACCGGGGGGTCGTCGTTGCCTGGGGGGCCGGCGGCGTTCGAGTGGGCTGGTGCGGCTTCGGCCGATGGCGGGGTTGGGTCGTCGTCGGGGTGGGCGGCTGGGGTGGAGCCGTCGGTGGTGTGGGTTGATGGTGGTTGGCGGGTGTCGTATCGCAGTGCGGAGGGTT
>NZ_MUYZ01000503.1:0-2898 GCF_003013775.1 Micromonospora sp. MH33 | reverse complement strand
CCATGCCGGGGCCGGCGGGGCCGCCGACCAGCAGGCCGGCCCGGCCGGCGTCGGAGATCTTGAGCAGCCGCATGGCCTCGACGGCCTCGTCCACCCCGCTGACCGCGACCGCGTCGGCGAGCCCGCCGAGCGCGGCGGCGAGCGCCGCCTCGTTGCCCGGGGCGACGGTGAGCAGACCGGCGAGGCTGCCGAGCAGGCCGGGCACCTGGTCGGCGCGGGCCAGCAGGGCACCCGCGCCGTCCTTGCGGCGCAGGCCGAGGGCGAGCGCCTCCTCGCGGGCCGTCCAGGTGGCGGCGTCCTTCTCGGCGGTCCGCTCGGCGTCGGCGAGGCTGCGCACGGCGGCCTGGGCCTGCTCGTGCACGGCGACCGCTTCGGCGTGCCGGGCGTCCAGGTCGGCGTTGTCCCGGTCGGCCTCGGTGGACTGCTCGGCGACCGCGTCGAGTTCGGCCTGGGCCTTCTCGGCGCGGGTCAGCGCGTCGGTGTGCGCGGCGGCGAGCCGTTCGATCTCCTCGCCGGCGCTGGTGGTCCGGGCCCGGGCGGAGTTGACCTGGCCGGTCAGCCGGGCCAGCCCCTCCCGCCGGTCGGCGATGGCCTTGGCCGCGGCGACCAGTTCACGCTCCGCGGCGGCGAGCTGCCGTTCCAGCTCCTGGCGGTGCTCGACCGCCTCGGCGAGCCGGATCTGGTCCTCGGTGAGCGCCGCGCGCACCTCCTCCTCCTGCTCGCGGACCCGCCGGGACTCGGCCTCCAACTGGTCCGGGTCGCGGCCGGGGCGCTCGTCGTCGCCGGTGGCGCTGAGGTGCCGCAGCCGTTCCCGGGCGAGCTGCTCGATGGAGCGGAACCGCTCCTGAAGCGCGGAGAGCTTGTACCAGGTGTCCTGGGCCGCGGCGAGCAGCGGGGCGTCCTCGGCCAGCGCCGCCTCCAGCTCGCCGAGGCGGCCCTGCACCTCGCCGTGCTCGCCCTCGATCTGCTCGCGCCGCTCGCGCAGCGCGGTCTCGTCGGCGATCTCCCGGTCCAGCGTGGTGCGCAGGGTGTGCAGGTCGTCGGCGAGCAGCCGCAGCCGGGCGTCGCGCAGGTTGGCCTGGATGGCGGCGGCCCGGCGGGCCACCTCGGCCTGCCGGCCCAGCGGCTTGAGCTGGCGGCGCAGCTCGGCGGTGAGGTCGGTGAGCCGGTTGAGGTTCGTCTGCATCGCGTCGAGCTTCCGCAGCGCCTTCTCCTTGCGCTTGCGGTGCTTGAGGACGCCGGCCGCCTCCTCGATGAACGCCCGCCGGTCCTCCGGCTTGGCGTGCAACATGCCGTCGAGCCGGCCCTGCCCGACGATAATGTGCATCTCCCGGCCGATGCCGGAGTCCGAGAGCAGCTCCTGGATGTCCAGCAGCCGGCAGGAGTCGCCGTTGATCTCGTACTCGCTCTCGCCGGAGCGGAACATCCGGCGGGTGATGGAGACCTCGGTGTACTCGATCGGCAGCGCGCCGTCGGTGTTGTCGATGGTGAGGGTGACCTCGGCCCGCCCGAGCGGCGCCCGCCCGGCGGTGCCGGCGAAGATGACGTCCTCCATCTTGCCGCCGCGCAGCGCCTTGGCGCCCTGCTCGCCGAGCACCCAGGCGATGGCGTCGACGACGTTGGACTTGCCGGAGCCGTTCGGGCCCACCACACAGGTGATCCCGGGCTCCAGCTTCAGCGTCGTCGCGGAGGCGAAGGACTTGAAGCCCTTCACCGTCAGGCTCTTGAGATGCACCTTCTCGATCCTCGTCCGGTGGCCGCCGTACCGTCGCCGGCTGCGCGGACCTGGTGAACCCGCAGACTAACCCGCGGGCGGGGAGAGCCTGGTACGCGACCCACCCCGTGCCGGAGCTGTCCGGTTTCCGGCGATGTGGCGTACGCCACGGGAAAGTGCAAGATCAGAATTGCGGGGCGCAATTCCGGGAGGCCCGGCAAGATCGCGAAATACGGTCCCGGAAACAAAAAGCTGCGCGCCGGCACTGGGTGTCGGCGCGCGTTTTCTGTGTGGTGCGATTCAGTTTTCCGACAACCGGAGATCAGGTCAGCGCGGGCTCGGCCAGCCGGAGGAGGTCGTCAGCCTCCGCCGCAGCCGCCGCAAGCCGATCATTGTCGGCGCGCAGACGCGTGATCTCGAACTCCAGTGCCTGAACCCTGGCACGCAGTCGGGTGACCTCGTCGAGCAGACGCCGGTCGGGCGCTGCACCTACGTGGCCGTAGAGGGCCTTCGCCATGCTGACTCCTTGATATGCGCTGCCGGAAAGGCCGGCCAACGCGCGCCCATGATGTTCGCGGCTGCCATCCCCGCAAAATCCGGGCATGGCTGGGCGCGACTGGCGACACCTATATATTGAGCCGAACCCCCCTCCTTCGTCAAGTTCCCGCAGGCCGTAGATCATCTCCACGTCGCCCGGTCCACTTGTCGGGGGGTTGCCACAAGGCGCGGACACGCTCTGTCCGGACGCCTTTACTGTACGCCCGGGAATGTGTGAACGCCTCACCCTTGCTGTCTGGTTCCCCTTAACTCTTTCTTAGCCACGTTGCCGCAGCTCGCGGCCCGCCCGTAGCGTCACTGCGGCCCGCAACCGACCCGTAAAGGGGACAGGCGTGTACCGCTGGACCGACCCGATCGAACCGGATGGCGTTCCCCGACGCCCCGAGCCGCCGACCGACGAGGGACCGGCCTGGCTCACCGACCGGCCCGAGCCGCGGTCGTCGTACCTCTTCGGGGACGAGCCGGAGCAGCCCGGCCCGGACCGGACCGAGGCGCCCACCGGCGCCTGGCGGGCCGACGCGCGGGCCGCCCCGTGGCGGGACGACCACACCGCGGAGCGCACCGGCAACCTCCCCGCCGCCGGTGCCGCCGCGCACGGGTGGGCCGACGCCGGGCGGTACGCCGAC
>NZ_MUYZ01000502.1:0-2905 GCF_003013775.1 Micromonospora sp. MH33 | reverse complement strand
GTCCGGCGGTGCCGGACCGGCGCGCCGCCGATCGTGGCGACCCCCGCGCGGGCCCCCGGACCGGCCACCGGCCGGCCCCACCGCGCTGCCCTCGTTCTACCCCCGGGGTACGACGCTCCGCCGCGCTCGTGCTCGCGGGCTGGGAAGATCCTGGGTCGGACCGGCCCTGCCGGTTACAGTCGGTTCGTGGCGCTCGGTCTTCCCTCGGTCCTCCCCAATCCCCAGCCGGCCATCGGCGAGCTGATCCGCGACGGCCGGCCCACCTTCTCCTTCGAGTTCTTTCCGCCGAAGACCCCGCAGGGGGAGCGCCTGCTCTGGCAGGCCATCCGCGAGCTGGAGTCGCTGCGCCCCTCGTTCGTCTCGATCACCTACGGCGCCGGCGGCTCGACCCGGGACACCACGGTCGCGGTGACCGAGCGGATCGCCACCGAGACCACCCTGCTGCCGATGGCGCACCTCACCGCGGTCGACCACTCGGTCGCCGAGCTGCGGCACGTCATCGGCCGGCTCGCGTCGGTCGGGGTGCGCAACGTGCTGGCCGTGCGCGGCGACCCGCCGGGCAACCCGGGCGGTGAGTGGATCGAGCACCCGGAGGGCGTGCGGTACGCCGAGGAGCTGGTCCGGCTGGTCCGGGACGCCGGCGACTTCAGCGTGGGGGTGGCCGCCTTCCCGTACAAGCATCCGCGCTCGCCCGACGTGGCCAGCGACACCGCGCACTTCGTCCGCAAGTGCCGGGCCGGGGCCGAGTTCGCGATCACCCAGATGTTCTTCGACGCCGACGACTACCTGCGGCTGCGCGACCGGGTGGCGGCCGCCGGCTGCGACACCCCGATCCTGGCCGGGGTGATGCCGGTGACCCAGCTGGCCACCATCGAGCGGTCCGTGCAGCTCTCCGGCGCGCCGTTCCCGCCGGCCCTCGCCGCGCGGTTCGCCGAGGTGGCCGACGACCCGGAGGCGGTCCGCCGGCTCGGCGTCGAGCAGGCCGGCGAGATGTGCGCGAAGCTGCTGGACGAGGGCGTGCCGGGGATCCACTTCATCACCCTCAACCGGTCCACCGCCACGCGGGAGGTCTGGCAGCGGCTGCGGGCCGACGCGCGGGTGTGACCACCCGGCCCGCGACACCCGCGCCACCCTTCTACGGTTGATCCCGTGGTGGGCACACAGCTGAACTGGGACCAGTACGCGACCGCGTGGGCGCGGCTGCACGGCGGCTTCGATCCCCGGGTGGCCGCGCCGGTGGTCCGCGCCTGGCTGCGCTTCGCCTACCACGTGGGCTACATCCTGGGCCGGCTGCGGGTCGGCCCGACCCCGGTGACCGTGGTCGGCGTGCTGCTCTGCCTCGGCGTACCCCTGCTGGTGGGGCGGGCCGGCGACGGGCCGTTCCTGGGCGCCCTGTTCGTGCTGCTGGCCGCGGTGGCGGACAGCGTCGACGGCGCGGTGGCGGTGGCCACCAACCGCACCACCCGGCTCGGCTACGTCTACGACTCGGTGGCCGACCGGCTCGGCGAGGCCGCCTGGCTGACCGCGTTCTGGCTGCTCGGCGCGCCCGGCGCGCTGGTCGCCGCAGCCGGCGGCCTGTCCTGGCTGCACGAGTACGTGCGGGCCCGGGCGGTCTCCGCCGGCATGCGGGAGATCGGCGCGGTGACCGTGGGGGAGCGGCCCACCCGGGTCTGCGTGGCCCTGTTCGGGCTGCTGGTCGCCGGGCTCGCCGGGCTGGTCGACGCCGACCTGACCGCCGGCACCATCACGATGGCCACCACGGTCTGGGTGCTGCTGGCCGGCTTCGGTCTCGGCCAACTGCTCTCCGCCGTCCGCCGCGCCCTGATCGACGCCGACTGACCCCCGGCCGGCGGCGGACCTACCAGGCCGGGCCGATGGCGTCGGCGACGATCTCCGCCGACAGGGTGACCATGGGGAGGCCGCCGCCCGGGTGGCTGGAGCCGCCGACCAGCCAGAGCCCGGCCGCCGGCCCCCGGTTGGCCGGGCGGAGCAGCCCGCCCGCGGTGCCGTAGATCGCGCCGCCCGGCGCGCCGGTCGCCGCGTCCAGGTGGGCCGGGGTGCGGATCTCCCGGAACACCAGCCGGTCCCGCACGTCCACGCCCCGCTCGGCGAGCACGTCGAGGATCCGGTCGGCGTACGCCTCGGCCAGCCCCGGCCGCCGCCAGTCGACCGCGCCCGCGGCCGTGCCGTGCCGGGCCGCGTTGACCAGCACGAACCACGCCTCGTGCCCCTCCGGGCGGACCGCCGGGTCGTCGGCCACCGTGACGAAGACGGTCGGGTCGGGCGCCGGTCGGGCCCGGACGCCCCGCCCCGGGTCGCCGAAGACCGCGTCGAACTCGGCGTCGTGGTCGCGCGGGAAGAAGACGGTGTGGTGGGCCAGCCCGGAGTCGCCGCGGACGCCCAGCAGCAGCACGAATCCGGCCAGGCTGCGGTCGGTGAGCGCGGCCAGCCGGCGCGGGGTGGGCAGCAGGTCCCGGTAGACGGTCAGCGCGTCGACGTTGGCCACCACCACGTCGGCGGGGACGGGAGCGGCCGTTCCGGCCAGGCGTACCCCGTGCACCCGGCCGCCTGCCGCGTCGATGCGGGTGACGGTGGCGCCGGTCCGCACCACCACGCCGAGGTCCAGGCAGCGCGACAGCAGCGCGTCGGCCAGGGTGCCCAGCCCGCCGCGCAGGTACCAGCCGCCGTACGTCAGCTCGGCGTAGGGGACGGCGACCAGCGCGGCCGGCGCGCGGCGCGGGTCGGCGCCGGTGTAGGTGGCGTACCGGTCGAGCAGCATCCGCAGCCGGGGGTCGGACAGGTGCCGGCGGCCCAGCCCGCGCAGGCTGCGGCCGGGGCCGATGGCGGCGAGGTCGCCCAGCCGCCAGGCCAGCGCGGCCAGGTCGCGCGGGGAGTCGACGGTGCG
>NZ_MUYZ01000501.1:0-2937 GCF_003013775.1 Micromonospora sp. MH33 | reverse complement strand
CCGCGACGGCCGGCCGGGCCCGCCGGGCGGCGGCGTCCAGCAGCGCGGTGCCCTCGGCGGCGGTGAGGCCGGTCATGCCGAGCCGGCGCAGCCGCTGCGCGTCGTCGCGGTCGAGGTGGGCGGTCATGCCGCTGGTGGTGGCCCAGAGTCCCCAGGCGAGGCTGGCCGCGGGCAGCCCGTCGGCGCGGCGCCGCGCGGCGAGCGCGTCCAGGTAGGCGTTGGCGGCGGCGTAGTTGCCCTGCCCGGGCGTACCGAGGGTGGCGGCGATCGAGGAGAACAGCACGAACGCCGACAGGTCCAGGTGCGCGGTGGCCCGGTGCAGCGCCCAGGCGGCGTCCACCTTGGGCCGCATGACCCGGTCGACGGCGTCCGCGTCGAGGGTGGCGATGGTGGCGTCGGCGATGACGCCGGCGCAGTGGAAGACGGCCGTCAGGCCGACCCCGGCCACCAGGGCGGCGACCTGGTCCGGGTCGGTGACGTCGGCCGCGACGGCGGTGACGGTCGCGCCCGCCCCGGTCAGCTCGTCCACCAGCGCCGCGTAGGCGGGGTCGTCGTCCGGGTGGCGGCGGGCGGCGAGCAGCAGGTGCCGGGCCTGCCCGGTGGTCACGAGGTGGCGGGCGACGAGCCCGGCGAGGGTGCCGGACGCGCCGGTGATCAGCGTGGTGCCGCCCGGATCGGCCGGAACGGGAACCGTGAGCACGACCTTGCCCACGTGGCGGGCCTGGCTGATGTGCCGCAACGCCTGCCGGGCCTGCCGCACGTCCCACACCCGGGTCGGCAGCGGCGTGAGCACACCCCGCTCGAAGAGGTCGAGCAGTTCGGCGAGGAGCTGCCCGATGCGGTCGCCGCCGGCGGCGTTGAGTTCGAACGCCCGGTACGTGACGCCGGGATGCTGCGCCGCGACGAGTTCCGGGTCGCGGACGTCGGTCCTGCCCATCTCCACGAACCGGCCGCCGCGCGGCAGCAGCCGCAGCGACGCGTCCACGAACTCCCCGGCCAGGGCGTCGAGCACCACGTCGACACCCGCGCCGCCGCTCGCCGTCCGGAACGCGTCCTCGAACTCCGTGGTCCGCGACGACGCGATCCGCTCGTCGGCAACCCCCAGCTTTCGCAGGGTCTCCCACTTGCCGGGGCTCGCCGTCGCGTACACGGTCGCGCCAAGGTGACGGGCGACTTGGATCGCGGCCATGCCCACGCCACCCGCACCGGAGTGGATCAGCACGGACTCCCCTGCCCGCAGACCGGCCAGGTCACGCAGCGCGTAGGAAGCGGTCAGGAACACCACCGGCACCGACGCCGCCTCGGTGAACGACCAGCCGGCCGGCATCCGGGCGATCCGGTCGCGCTGCGCCACCACCCGTGGCCCGAACGCCGGCTCGAACAGCCCGAACACCCGGTCCCCCGGCACCAGGTCGGCCACCTCCGGGCCGACCTCCAGGACCACACCGGCGCCCTCGCTGCCCAGCACCGCGGTCGGGTCCGGGTACATGCCCAGGGCGATGAGCACGTCGCGGAAGTTCACCCCCGCGGCGCGCACCGCGACGCGGACCTGGCCGGGCCCGAGCGGCGGCTCGGCGCCCGGCAGCAGGCCGACGCCGTCGATGGTCCCGGGGTCGACGGCGGCGACGTGCCACAGCTCCGTCGACGGTGTGAGCCGGTCGCCGGCCGGGCGCACCACCCGGGGTACGCGCACGCCGTCGCCCCGGAGGGCGAGCTGCCCGCCGGTCGGGGTCGGGTCGGCGGCCACCCCGGCCAGCACGGCCAGCACGTCGCCGTCCGGCGCGCGGTCCAGGTCGGCCAGCACGACCCGGCCCGGGTGCTCCGACTGCGCCGACCGCAGCAGACCCCACACCGCCGCACCGGCAAGATCGTCAACCCGATCGGTGTCCCGCGCCGCCACCGCGCCACGGGTGACCACCACCAGCCGCGAGTCGGCGATGACGTCGGCGGCCAGCCACGCCTGCACGACCGCCAGCACGTCCGCCGTCACCGACCGCACCCGCTCGGGGAGGTCCTCGTCGGCCCCGATGACCGGCAGCAGCACCGCGTCCGGTGCGGGTGCGCCGGCGGCCACGGCGGCGGCGAGCGCCGCCACGTCCGGGTAGGCGACGCCGAGCGCTTCCACGTCCGGGCAGGCGGCGCCGGCGGTCAGCACCGCCCAGCTCAGCGATCCGGTCGGGACGTCCTCGACCAGCCACGACATCTCGAACAGTGACCGGTCGGCGGCGGTCGGCGCGGCGGCGCCGTCCAGCTCCCGCAGGGTGAGGGAGTCCACCGACACCACGGGGCCGCCGGTCTCGTCCACGGCGACCAGCCGCACCGCCTCGCCGCCGGTCCGGGTCAGCCGGACCCGCAGCGTCCCGGCGCCACCGGCGTGCACCTGCACGCCCTCGAACGCGAACGGCACCCGGGTGCCGGACGCCTCCTCGCCCAGCAGCAGGCCGATCGGGTGCAGCGCGGCGTCCAGGAGCGCCGGGTGCACCTCGAACCGGCCGGCGCTCTCCGCCACCGCGTCCGGCAGGGCGACCTCGGCGTACACGGCGTCGTCGCCGGTCCACACCCGGCGCAGCCCCCGGAACACCGGCCCGTACGCCAGGCCGTGCCCGGCCAGGGTGTCGTACCAGCCGGTCAGGTCCACCTCGGACGCTCCGGCCGGCGGCCACGCGTCGACGGTCGGCTCCCCGGTCGCGGCGGGCTCCAGCACACCCTCGGCGTGCCGGACCCACTCGCCCTCCGGGTCGTCGGTGGGCTGGGCGTGCACCGTCACGGGGCGGGCGCCCCGGTCGTCGGCGGCGCCGACGCGGACCTGCACCCGGACGCCACCGGCGGCGGGCAGGGTCAGCGGTGCGGCGAGCGTCAGCTCGCGTACCCGGGCGGCGCCCACCTCGTCGCCGGCGCGCACCACCAGCTCGACCAGCGCGGTGCCCGGCACCAGCA
>NZ_MUYZ01000500.1:0-2958 GCF_003013775.1 Micromonospora sp. MH33 | reverse complement strand
ACCCGCGCCGCGCGCTGCCCGCCGTGCTGCTCGACGACGGCAGTCGCACCTGGACGCCCGTGCCGGACCTGCTGGCCAGCGGCCGGCTGGACCCGCACGTGGTGGCCGAACCGGAGGCCACCGGCGTGCTGCGGCTGCGGCCCGGCGACGGGATCAACGGTCGCCGGCCGGCGCCCGGCGTCACCCTCACGGCCTGGCCACGGGTGGGCGGCGGCATCGCCGGCAACGTCGGCGCGGACGTGCTCACCCTCGCGCTGCCCACCGCCGCGTGGACGGTGCCGGCCGGCGTGAGCGTCAGCAACCCGCTGCCGGCCACCGGCGGGGTCGACCCCGAGTCGGTCGACGAGGTGAAGGAACTGGCCCCGTACGCGTTCCGCACCCAGCTGCGCGCGGTCACCAGCGCCGACCACGCCGCCACCGCCGAGGAGAACCCGGGCGTGCAGCGCGCGGTGGCCCGGCGCCGCTGGGCCGGCTCCTGGTACGCCCAGGAGGTCACCCTCGACCCGGTGGCCCGCCGGGCCGGCGACCCCACGCTCGCCGCCGAGGTCGCCGCCCTGCTCGACGTACGCCGGCTGGCCGGCACCGACGTGGAGCTGGCCCCGCCCGCCCACGTTCCGCTGGAGATCGCCCTCGGGATCTGCGTCGCCGACGGCCACCTCGCCGCCGACGTGGAACGCCGGCTGCGCGCCGAACTGTCCACCCGGGTGCTGCCCGACGGCCGGCTCGGCTTCTTCCACCCCGACCGGCTCACCTTCGGCCAGTCCCTGTACGTCTCCGACCTGGTCGCCGCCGTCATGGCCGTGCCCGGCGTCGGCTACGTCGAGGTGGCCGACGACGAGGCCACCGGCCTGCGGTTCCGCCGGCTCGGCCGGCCGCCCGCCGGGGAAGTGGCCCGCGGCCGGATCGACGCCGCCGCCCGCGAGGTGCTGCGCGCCGACAGCGACCCGAGCAACCCGGAGTACGGCCGGGTCGCCTTCCGCCTGCGCGGTGGCGCGTGAGCTGCGGCTGCGGCGGTGGATGCGGGTGCGACCCGCTGCGTCCGCCCGCGCCCGAGGTGACCAACCCGCCCGGCCAGCCCGTCCTGGCCTGGCGGGTCGCCCCGCACAGCCACGCCCTGGTCCGGATGCGGGCCGCGCTCGCCGACCCGGGCCTGCCGGCCGGCGTGCGGGCGGTGGCCGGGCAGGACGGCGACGACCCGGTGCTGGCGCTGCTCGACGCCGCCGCGGTGATGACCGACGTGGTCTCCTTCTACACCGAACGGATCGCGCAGGAGGCGTACCTGCGCACCGCCACCGAGCTGGCCTCGGTCCGGCACCTCGCCGGCATGATCGGCTACCAGCCGCGCCCCGGCGTCGCCGCCGCCGTGGACATCGCCTTCGACGTCGAGGACGCGCCGGGCGCACCGTCGCAGGTGGACGTGCCCGCCGGCACCCCGGTGCAGTCGGTGCCCGGGCAGGGCGAGCTGCCGCAGACCTTCGAGACCGGCGCCGACCTGCGCGCGTACGCGGTGTGGAACGCGGTCCCGGGGGCCACCGCCGGGCCGCAGGAGATCGACTTCGCCACCGACGCGATCTGGCTGCGCGGCACCGCGCTCGGTGTGCGGACCGGCGACGGCGTGCTGGTGGTCGGCGCCGAACGCCGCCGCTACGGGCGCACCCCCGCGCACAGCCGCAGCGCCGCCGACCGCCGGCGTGACGACGAGCGGTGGGACTTCCGCATCGTCACGGCCGTCGAGGAGGGCCCGCCCGGCCTGGCCGGCTGGACCCGGTTGCTGTTGGCCGAGCGGATCGGCTGGCGGCGCTCGACGCCGCTGACCGCCGAGGAGGGCGTGCAGGTGCACGCATTCGCCACCCGGACCAACCTGTTCGGCTGGAACGCGCCGATGGCGGGCCTGTTCGCCGGGAACGACCCGCCGCCGCCCGGCATCACCGACGGCGAGTGGGACGACATCGACAACCCGTTCCCGCCCGGCGATCCGCCCCCCGCCGACGTGGTGGAGGTCGACGGCGACCACCCCCGGATGGTGCCCGGCTCGTGGCTGCTGCTGGAACGTCCCGACTACCGCGAGCTGTACGCCGTCGAGGCGGCCGACCCGGCCGGCGGTTCCCGGTTCGGCGTCAGCGGCCGGACCACCCGGCTGCGTGTCGACATCACCGAGAACCTGGACACCTTCGGCCGCCGGGACACCCTGGTGCGCGGCGAGTCCCGGCCGCTGCCGGCGGCGGAACGGCCTCTCGTGGAGCCGGTCGGCGGCCGGCGGCTCACCCTGGGCGCCACCGACCCGCCGCTGCCCGCCGGCCGCCGGGTGGTGGTGACCGGGTTCCCGCCCGGCGGGCCGCCCGCCGACCCGCTCGTCGCCGCGGCCACCGCGCCCCCGCTGGCCGAGACCGCGGTGGTGCTGGCCTGCGCGGTCGCCGCCGACGGCCGGACCATGACCGTCGACCTGGACCGCGACCTGACGCTCCGGTACGACCCGCGTGGCCTGCGGGTGCGCGGCAACGTCGCGCCGGCCAGCCACGGCGAGACCGTCGTCCAGCCGCTCGGCAGCGGCGACCCCACGCTCGCCTTCCAGCGGATGCGCACCCGGCGCGGCCCGCTCACCCACGTCCGCGACGACAGCCCCGCCGGCGCCCGCAGCACCCTGGAGGTCCGGGTGGACGGGGTGCGCTGGGATCCGGTGCCCGCCCTGGACGCCGCCGGCCCGCAGGATCGGGTGCACACCGAACGGCTCGACGACGAGGGTCTGGCCACGGTCACCACCGGCGACGGCCGGCACGGCGCCCGGCTGCCGGGCGGCGTGGAGAACGTGGTGGCCACCTACCGGGTCGGGGTGGGCGGCGCCGGCGCGGTCCGGGCCGGCCAGCTCAGCATCCTGCCCCGCCGCCCGTACGGGGTGCGCGCCGCCGGCAACCCGGCCCCGGCCCGGGACTGGGCCGACCCGGAGCAGCTCGACGCGGC